>JACRAG010000193.1 GCA_016213455.1 Anaerolineae bacterium
CGAGCGCGGTGGCATTTGACGAAATGTCCGGGGGTGATCTCCTCGAAGAGCGGCTCCGTCGTTTTGCACATATCCGTCGCGTAGGTGCAGCGCGGGTGGAAGTAGCAACCTTTGGGCGGGTTGGCTGGGTTGGCCACTTCGCCGGACAGAAGGATGCGCTTCTCGCGCGGGCGCGGATCAGGCAGCGGAATGGCAGACATCAACGCTTCCGTGTAGGGGTGCATGGGATTGGTGAAAAGCTCCTGGGTTTTAGCCAGTTCCACCATCTTACCCACATACATCACCGCCACGCGGTCGCTGATGTGTGCGACCACGCTCAAGTCATGCGCCACGAAGAGGAAGGTCAAGCCCAGGTCTTCCTGCAGGTCCTGCAGCAGATTTAGAATTTGCGCCTGTACCGAAACGTCCAGCGCCGAGACGGGCTCGTCGCAGACCACAAACTTGGGGTTGGGCGCCAATGCGCGCGCCAGACCAATGCGCTGGCGTTGACCGCCCGAGAACGCGTGCGGGTAGCGGCGCATATACTCCGGGCGCAGGCCCACTTTGCGCAGCATTTCCGCCACCCGGTCTTCCAGCTCTTTGCCTTCCGCAATACCCATGGCGCGCAGCGGTGCGCCGACGATATCGAGCAGAGTCATGCGGGGGTTCAGCGAAGCGTAGGGGTCCTGGAAAATCATGCGCATGTTGCGGCGCACTTTGATCAACTGGGCTTCATCCAGCTTGGCCACATCCACCATTCCGGCATTCGGGTCGCGGAACAAGATCTGTCCACTGGAAGGCGGGATCGCGCGCAGAATGGATCGACCAGCCGTGGTCTTGCCACATCCCGACTCACCCACCAGGCCGAGCGTTTCGCCCTCCATAATTTTGAAGCTCAAGTTGTCCACGGCTTTGACGTGACCGACCACCCGCTTCATAAATCCGCGTTTGATCGGGAAGTATTTCTTGAGCTCAACGACCTCCAGCAAAGGCTCTTTTTGCATCACCTGATCAGTCATAGTGCGTCCTCTCTGTAGATCTTTGGGCTACGCATAAAGATGGCAGCGAACCAAATGATTATCATCCGTCCGGACCACCGGGGGATCGACCTCATCACACACGCCGCTGATGAACTTGGGACAGCGGGGATGATAAGGGCAGCCTTTCAGGCGGGAGTACGGATCCGGCACCATGCCTTTGATCGTCTCGAGGCGGCGGTGTTCGGTCTTCGCCACGGCGTCCCGCAGCTGCGGAATGGATTGGAGCAGCCCCTGGGTATAGGGGTGCTGTGGATTGAAGAAGATCGATTTGACGTCGGTCTGCTCCACCACCCGGCCCATGTACATCACTGCCACGTTCTCGGCCATCTCGGCAATCACACCCATGTTGTGGGTGATATACATGATCGCCATGCCGAACTCGTCCTGAAGCTCGCGCATCAGGTTGAGGATCTGCGCTTCGGTGGTCACATCCAGCGCCGTGGTCGGCTCGTCCGCAATCAACAGATGCGGGCGGCAGGACAGCGCCATGGCAATCACAGCGCGCTGGCGCATACCGCCTGAAAGCTGGAAGGGATAATCATCCACCACCTTCTGCGGATTGGACATGCGCACCCGGGAAAGCATATCGATGGTGATCTCGCGGGCTTCAGCCTTGGTGACCTTCTGGTGCAGGATGATGGCTTCCATGATCTGCTCACCCACCGTGCGTACCGGGCTCATGGCGGTCATCGGCTCCTGGAACACCATAGAGATGTAGTTGCCGCGGATGTTGCGAATTTCCTGGCCTTTGGGGTCCAGCTTCGCCAGGTTTACAATTTCACTCTGGGTCGAACTGCCGTCCTTGGGGGTTTTGTAGAACAGGATGTCTCCTGCCTCAATCTTTCCAGGCGGTTGAACCAGGCGCATCATGGAATAAGCCGAAATGCTTTTTCCACAACCCGACTCGCCCACGATACCCAGGGTCTCTTTGCGGTGCATGGTCATATCCACGCCGTCCACCGCGCGTACGGTGCCTTCCGCCAGATGGAAATAGGTGCGAAGGCCCTTGATCTCAACCAGAACGCTCTGGTCATTTTCCTGCATTGTTCGCTCCTGCATAAGGCACCTGATTAGGTAACATACGGGTCGGCAGCGTCACGCATGCCGTCGCCGAGGAAGTTGAACATCAACACCGCCACAACCACAAAGGCGGTCGGCCACAACAACCAGGGCAGCTGCGAGACTGTCTGGAGGTTCTGCGCATCCTGGAGCATCACGCCCCAACTGATGGTCGGAGCGCGCAGGCCAATGCCGAGGAAGCTGAGCGAGGTCTCGCCCAGGATCATGCCGGGGATGGAGATGGTCAGCGAAACGATGATGTAGCTGGCAAAACCGGGCAGCATGTAGCGGGTGATGATGCTCCACTCGCTCTCGCCGTCCAGGCGCGCCGCCATCACATAGTCCTCCTCGCGCATGGAGAGCATTTTGCCGCGCACGACACGCGCCAGGCCCGTCCAGCCCAGGATGGAAAGGATGATGGTTACCAGGAAATATGTTTGCAGTTGGGGCCAGTCCTGCGGCAAGGCCGCAGCCAGCGACATCCACAGCGGGATCTGCGGCAAAGAGACCAGCACGTCAATGATGCGCATGATCACTTCGTCCACAATGCCGCCCAGGAAGCCGGCCAGGCCGCCCAACAGCAAGCCAAACACGAAAGACATCGCCACGCCGATCAAGCCGACCGTGAGTGAAATGCGCGATCCGAAGATGATGCGGGAGAGGATATCCCGGCCAATGGTGTCGGTGCCCAGGAGGAAGACCGGGTTGACCACTTTGCCATCCACCAGTTCCGTGCCAAAGATGTGCCGGTCGCCCTCGATCAGGTTGAACATCTTATACGGTTCACCCTTCACAAACAGTTTGATCGGATTGACCGAGGCGGTATCTTCCACATACACCGGGCGCAGGGTGACCTTGTCGCGTTCCATTTTGACGCCGTAAACAAACGGGCCGTGGAACTTGCCCTGGGTGTCAAACAGATGCACCGCGGTCGGCGGCATTGCCGAAAACTCTTTACGGCGCTGCTGCGGATCATACGGGGTGAAGAATTCGGCAAACAGGGCCAGCAGATAGAAAATGCCCAGCACCACCATGGCCGTTTGAGCCAGCTTGTGGCGGCGGAATTTCCACCACACCAGCTGCCACTGCCCGGCCCGGTAAAATGCCTCGTCCTTGGTGTCGATCTTGCCGGTCTTCTTGGAGGGTTTGCTCTTGAGGGTAGCTGTTGTCTCGCTCATCAGGCCTCCAATCCGCCGAAGCGAATGCGCGGGTCAATTGCCGCAAGCATGAGGTCGGATACCAGGCTGCCCACTGCCGTCAGCGCGCCGATGATCACGATGTACGCGCCAGCCGTGTACATATCCTGGGTCATCAAAGCACGCCACAGGATCGGCCCCGCTGTGTCGAGATTCAACACAATTTCCACCACGGTGCCGCCGGAGAAGAACCACACCAGCAGCCACCCAAAGGTGCTCACGATGGGGTTGATGGCAATGCGCACGGGGTAGAGCATAAGCACTTTGAATTCTGACAAACCCTTGGCGCGGGCCACGGTGACATACTGCTTGCGCAGCTCGTCCAGCATGGTGGCGCGCAGGGTGCGGATCAGGTTGGCGGTACCGCCAATCGCCAGAATCAACACGGGCAGCCAGAGATGCATCATGAAATCTTTGACGCGGGCCCAACTCCACGGAGCGGTCATGTACTCCGCAGAGAACAATCCACCCACTTTCAGGCCAAACACGTCAAAGGATATATACATCAAGACCAGCGCCAGCAAGAAGCCTGGCACCGCCAGGCCGATGAACCCCAGGAAGGTGAAGAAGTAATCGACAAACGTGTACTGCTTCACCGCCACTAGGATGCCGACTGGGATAGCAAATGACCAACACACAATGAACGCCAGGAATGAGATAAAGAAGGTCGTGCCCATGCGCACGCCAATGATCTCATTCACCGGGCGGCTGAATGCAAAGGAATAACCGAAATCCAGTTTGGTGACGATGTTGGTGATCCATTTTAGATACTGGATGTGCATGGGCTTGTCCAGCCCATACATACGGGTCAACCGTTCCACTTCAGCATCATCGACGGTCAGGCCGGATGCCTTCAAACGGTTGATGCGTTCGGTCAAATAGTCACCCGGCGGGAGCTGGATGATGACGAACGCAAGCAAGGAAATGAGCAAAATCTGCGGGATCATGCGCAAAATGCGCATCAAAATGTAGTTGAGCATCGGAGGGCACCTCCTCGTAGCTAAAATCGATTAAGGGAACAGCCTATACGTTATTGTACAACGAAATGTTTTTCCCTGAATCAGGATCGCTGCTGCCATGAAAAAATATAGCTTTTTCTGAAGAATTGCAGGGGGAAGCCCCCTGCAATTCGTGGTCGATCAAATTTGCTTTTTGAAGAACTACCGGACACAAATCCGGTTTGGATCGCATCCGGTAGTTCGGGCAAAACCAGCGAGCTAGGCGCGAACGCCACCTTCGTAGAACATGGCGCAGGGATGGTAGGTCGAGAGACCGTAGGTGTCCCAGCCGATGTAGGATTTGGCGGGGGGCAGATTGCGCAGGTTCTTGTTGAACAGCAGCGGAGCGGGGCACTCGAGCATGAGGCCGATCTGCAGCGGGTTCTGAGCAAGGAAGTCGAAGATCTGCTGACCGAGAGCAACGCGCTCGTTCTCGTCCACCACAGAGGTCATCTGATCGAAGGTGCTGAGCAACTTCTTGATGTCTTCGGGGGGTTCAACCAGGCCTTCAGCCGTCTTGTCGGCAGCCAGGTACCACTGGCCCCACTTCGCATCGCAGCCACCCTGACTACCGTCGGAGGTCGGGATGAACCACTGCGGTTCGATGTGCAGGAGCATATCGGTGCAGCGGTCGGCGTGCCAGACGGAAGCATGCACCTGGCCGTTGCGTTTGCGCTCGACCAGCAGGGAGTCCTGGATTTCTTTGGTGGTGGCATCGATGCCAACTTCGCGCCAGTAGGCCACGATCATTTCGCAGACCTTGGCGACAGCCGGGCCAACGCGAGGACCGGAGTGTTCGATGTTGTATTTCAACGGGGTGCCATCGGGGCGGGTGCGGAAGCCATCGGCGCCTTTGACCAGGCCCATCTCATCCAGCAGTTTGTTCGCCAGTTCGACATCATACTGTGCCCAGGCGGTGCCGTATTCTTCCTTATAGTACTTGGAAGCGGGCATCGGGGACATCTGGCCCATGCGAGCGGTGCCGAAGAAGATCGACTGGTTGATTTCCTCGCGGTCGATCGCCACAGAGAGCGCCTGGACCCAGCGGTAATCGCGCACGATCTCGGTCAGGCCAGCATCCTCAACCAGGGTGTGGTAGGGGAAGATGGTGACGCGGTCGCCCATGCAGGAGATGTAGTCGCCGACCACATAGTTGGCCTTCGGCTCATTTTCCTTGTAGAACGGGTACTCCATCATGGTCACGTCGTGCTGACCCACGATGTCGAGCTCGCTCTGAGCAACCTTGAGCTTGGTGACTTCGGCGTTGGCGGCGTATTCGATGCGGATGTTGTCGAGGTAGGGCAGCTGATTGCCGGCTTCGTCAACCTTCCAGAAATACTCGTTGCGCTCCCAAACATACAGGCCTTCTTTGGGGGTCTCGACGACGTGCCAGGCCATGAAGTTGGGGAAGTCCAGAATACCCTGCGGTCCGCCCCAGACACCCGGGACGATCTTGGAGTTGTAGTACTGCACCCAGGTCTCGAGCTTGTTTTCTTTGGCAGCCGCTTCGAGGGTGGCTTTGTCGGTGTAGGTGGCGTGGAACTGCTTGAGGTAGTGCGAGGGATACAGGAAACCGTCGTTACCGGTCCACCGGGTCATGTGCGCAACGAAGTTGCCGAACGGCGCAGCGAAGGTGAACGAGAAGGTGAAGTCGTCAACGATCTCAACTTCCATGTTCTTGCCGCCGAAGCGGAACTGCCACCACGGGTTGGCGTTGATTTCGGTGTTGGCCATGTGGTCAAACCACCAGAAACGCACGTCCTCGGTGGTGATGGGCTCACCGTCAGACCATTTCATGCCCTTGCGGAGCTTCATGGTCCATTTGGTGCCGTCATCCGAGACTTCCCAGCTCTCGAGCACGTTCGGGACGATGGTCGAGCCATCTTTGTCCGAGTAGTTCAGCATGCGCTCGACGATGACGTCGTACAGGCTAACCCACCATACTGGATCGAACATGATCATGCGGATTTCGCCGCCATACACGCCGATGGCCTCGCGACCGGTCACCACGTAGGGGCTCTCGGGGATGCGCTGATCCTTGGGAGGCAGTGCACCGCTCTTGACCTTCTCTTCCAACATGGTGGGCTCGCCGCTGGCAGCAGGCTGTTCAGCAGGAGTCTCAGGGGCCTTGGTGGGCTCTTCCGCAGCGGGCTGTTCGGCAGCGGGTTCTTCAACGGCGGGCTGTTCAGCTACCGGGGTGGCAGCCGGGGCGCAGGCTACTGCCACGGCGCCGAGCACGGCAACCGAGGAGAGCTTCAAAAAATCACGACGTTTCAACTTGCGATCCATTCTCTTTCCTCCAAATAGGTGTAGAAAAAGGAAACGGGACTGAGGGTTCTAGCCAGGTTTACGCATCTGCAGTCGGGAAGAATTCGCATCGGCAAACGCAATTCGCCTGCTCGCTTAACCATACCAAATTGAACCTTTCAAAACTTACAAATAAAGGACAACTTTTTCGACTTTTAGGACAGAGTTAACCAATGGATAACAAAAAGGACAGCGGGGGCTGTCCTTTTTATCATCAGGTTATATCTCACTGCCGAAGTTGAGCCGCAGCAGATACGAGTCTGTGCGGATCTCCATTTCTTTGCAGGGCAATGCTGCCTGGGTGAAGGGGTTGTCATAGTGGGGGAAGCCCGAAAGTGACTGCTCCTCGCCATTGACCAGGAACACACCGCTCCAGCCAAAAGCCAGCCGGTCGCCGCGCAGGGTGGCGCAGCGCGCTTCCAGCCCATCAAAAGAGGTTTCCACCGCTTTGACGGCTGACTGGAAATCCCCAAAGCCGCCGTCCACGGCTTCACGTCCCATGCGGCACACCCACACGGCTTTGCCCTCACCGCCGCGCAGTTCGCGGTGCGCATACCGCCCGCCATCCACC
>JACRAG010000194.1 GCA_016213455.1 Anaerolineae bacterium
GCCGTCACCTCTGGCGACAACAAAGGCTTCGACATCACCGGCGGTTTCCCCGTCCAGCAAATTTTCCAGATGATGCTGCACCAGTACGGCGGCACCGAGTTCAATGCCGATGGCACAGAAGCAACCTGGAACAGCGAAGCGGGCGTCAAGGCTCTGCAGTGGATGAAAGATGTTCAGGCCAAGTACTCCGAACCCAACCTGGAAGTGGACGCTGAATTGAACGCCTTCAAGACCGGCACGGTTGGCATCGTTTGGAACGGCATCTGGCAGACCTCCAATGTCACCGGCTCGGGTGTCGAATTTAATGGTGTGGCAACTGCTGTCCCGCAGATCGGCCCGCAAATGGCCGTTTGGGCCGGTTCTCACCAGTTCACCATGCCCGTACATAAGAATGTTGACCCCTGCAAAGACAAAGCCTCGGCCGTTTTCATCAAGTACATGGTCGCAAACTCGGTTACCTGGGCCAAAGCCGGACAGATCCCGGCCTCCATCAAAGTGCGCGCCAGCGATGAATTCAAGGCGATTGAACCCCAGGCGTCCATCGCACCTTCGGTGGAATATGCCTTCTTCCCACCCTCCATCCCCGGCATCACCGATGCCTTCGGTCCCCTGGGTGAAGCCGTCGGCGCAGTGATGAACGGCACCGCCACCGACATCCAGGCCACCCTCGATGATGCTGCCAAGCGCGCCAATGAAATCCTGGCGCAAAACAAAGGCACCTACGGCGACGCTCCCAAAGCTCCGTAAACTTCGTATGCATTACCAACCAACCCCAAAAGACTTGAACAACCTTTTGGGGTTGGTTAAAGGCAGGTACCCATGACTGTCGCAATTGCCAGAAAACGCAAAATTCCGATTACGCCCTACTTGTTCATCCTGCCGCACCTGGTTTTCTTCGCAGTTTTCGTCGGCTACCCTTTTTTCAGCGGCCTGTACATCAGTTTTTTTGAATATGACTACCTGCGCCCTGAAGCGACCGCTTTTTTGGGGCTGCAAAACTATCTGGACCTATTTAAGGCCGGGAGTGTCAAATTCATTGAGTTCTGGAACTCGATGCGTGTGACGCTGATTTTCGTCGTCTCCAGCGTGCCTTTCCTGGTGACACTTCCGCTAGGCCTGGCAGTCCTGCTCAATTCGCGAATGAGAGGGATGAAAATATTCCGGGCGATCTATTTCGCGCCCTGGGTGCTCTCCTGTGCAGTAATATCGCTCATCTGGTGGTGGATTTTCCAGAGCCAGGGCGGTCTGCTCAATGTTTACCTGAAATTATGGGGGTTCGATACACCCCGCTGGCTTTCGACCATGCCATACGCCATGGTTTCCATCGTGGTTGCCACCATTTGGTGGACAATGGGCTACAACATGGTCATTTTTCTGGCTGCCTTGCAGGATGTTCCTGCAGATCTGTACGAGGCTGCTGAAATGGATGGCGCGAACAACTGGCAGCGCTTTACCCACATCACCCTCCCGTTACTGCAGCCGGTGCTGGTCTTTATTATCATCACCACCATCATTGCCTCGTTCAACCTGCTCGGCCAACCGCTGATGATGACGCGCGGAGCGCCCGCTCAACCAACCGGCGGCGGTGCGACCGAACCCGTCATGCTGCGCATTTTTACGGAAGGGTTTGTGCGTCCCTTCCAGGGCAGCGCGGCGGCAATGTCGGTGATCGTGGCAATCATTATGATGGTGTTTTCTTTTGCCAATTTCCGCATCTTCCGTCAGCGCAATTGATCCCAGGAGGCTGAGATGACCACCAACCCCATCCACCGTTCGACCCTCGGCTACCGCTCTCAACAATTAATCAATCGCGCTGCCGTATATCTCGTCCTGATCTTCGTCACGCTGATTGTCGTGATCCCGCTGCTCTGGATGTTCTCGACCTCCTTTAAACTCAAGTCACAGTTATTCACCAAAGAAATTTATTGGATTCCCAAGGTTGTCACCCTCGAAAACTACACCAAAATCCTGAACAACCCCTCCACACCGATTGGTCGCTGGTTTATGAACAGTCTGATTGTGGCCTCGGCAACAACCGTTTTAAAACTGGTCATTGATGCGCTGGCCGGATACGCGTATGCGCGCCTCGAATTCCCAGGACGCAAACAGCTGTTCAGCCTGCTGATTGCCACCCTGTTTTTACCGGGGGTCATGTTTCTGGTTCCAAACTTTGTTACCGTCACCAAACTGGGCATGCTAAACAAGTTCAGCGGTGTCATTATTCCAGCGATGGCGAGTGTTTTTGGGGTTTATTTCATGCGCCAGTTTTTCGAGAGCCTGCCCAAAGAGTTGGAGGAAGCCGCGGAAATCGACGGCGCCAATCGCCTGCAAACTTTTTTCCAGATTGCCCTGCCGCTTGCCAAGCCTGCTCTGGCAACCCTGGCCGTGATTGAATTCCTCGCCAGCTGGAACGACTTCCTGTGGGCGCTTCTGGTGTTGAAAGATCGTACCGTGCAGACCCTTCAGCCGGGACTGCGTACCCTGCAGGGCGCCTACACCTCTGAGTATGGGTTGATGATGGCCGGGGCGGTGATCGTTGCCTTGCCGGTGCTGATCCTCTACATTTTCTTACAGCGCTATATCGTCCAAAGTGTTGCGACGACAGGTCTCAAGGGATGAGATACTCTCCGTTTCGCCTTCTTGCCTTGAGCCTGCTGGCTGCTTTCACGGCTTGTTCACAGCTTGCGCAGCCCGTCGCGACCCCGATTGACACGCCGCTGCCTGCGCAGAGCGCCACCGCCCAACCA
>JACRAG010000202.1 GCA_016213455.1 Anaerolineae bacterium
CTATGACAATGGGAATTGGACACCTTACCCTTCGATGAGCGTTCAGGGCAGAGCCGAACAGTTTGCCTACACCTTACCAGACGGCAAAGTTTTTCTTTTAGGAGGTAGAACGCAAATCGGCCAATTCGCCGATTCGACCCTCATTTTCAACCCCGACTCGGAATTCAACTGGGGCCCTGGATTTCCCATGAAAAATGATCATATAGCTGCCGTCTCCATACAACTGCGAGATGGGAAAATATTGATCGCCGGCGGACACAGACAGGATGGCACGGTGATTAAAAGCGCTGAAGTTTTTGACCCATCAACCAATCGGTGGCAATCTATTGCCAGCATGAAAACTGCCAGGCAATTTGCCAGCATCGCCTCTCTGGATGACGGCAGAATCCTAGTGATGGGTGGAAATGACGGCGTGGACACCTTGACGAGCGCAGAAATCTACAACCCAGAGACCAATCAATGGACGCTGACATCCTCCATGACGGTTCCACGCGAGAATTTTTCAGCGATCTCGATCCCGTTGAGTGGTGGAAAAGTGTTGGTTGCCGGTGGATGGATGCCAGGATTAACTGATACTGCCGAAGTATTCGACCCGGCCAGTGAAACCTGGACATTCACTGTGAACCGAATGAGCTTGGGAAGGCTGGGTTTTAAACTCGAAGCGCTGCCCGATGGACGGGTGCTGGCGATCGGCGGATGGAGCGATTCCATCGCCACAGACAGTGTTGATCTCTTCGATCCGGCAACCAAATCCTGGTCACCGGCTGGAAATTTGCTAACGCCGCGCTTTGCTTATGCATCGGCGGCGCTACCCGATGGTCACGTCATCATCGTCGGTGGAGACAGCTATGCAACAACAGACGGGCAGGATACGCTGGCAACAGCAGAGCTGTTCGACCCACAAACACTTGAGTGGCGTGAACTACCCGGCTCGCTCCAGGCGCCGCGCAGAGACCTGACATTATTCATCCTTAAGGACGGGCGGCTGCTGGTCACCGGTGGGACGGACGACGGCGGAAATGTCTATGACCTTGTGGATATTTATACACCCGGAAACAGATAACTGAATCAAATTAAAAAGCCAAAATAAAAAGGAGAAGTGATTATAATGACTTATCACTTCTCCTTTTTGTAGGCCCGGATGGATTCGAATACTATCCCCTTTCGGGGGCCAGCGACCAAAGTACTTGTAGTGGGCCCGGCTGGATTCGAACCAGCGACCAAGCGGTTATGAGCCGCGCGCTCTGCCGCTGAGCTACGGGCCCTTAATAAAGGGCAATTTCTAATTGCTAAAGATCTCTGCCGCTGCACCCCATGCGGGGTGCTTCACCCCATGCGGGGTGCCTAGCTTCCGGGCCCTTAATAAAGGGCATTATTCGAATTGCTAAATATCTCTTCCGCTTCGCCCCCCCTTCTCGCCCTCCGGGAGAGAAGGGGCCGGGGGAAGTGAGGGCCACCCCCCGAATTATAGCATAAGCCCCCGCGACGCGGCTTAAATTCCTGCCTCACGGCAGCAGTGCCAACCCGTCCGCGCCGACCCCCACCGGCGGGCTGATCGCATCGTAAAACGCATACCCCGCGATCAGCGTCTCCCTGGCGCTGACCCCGTTGGCCGCGCAGAACGCCAGGAAATCCGCCCGCGCCGGATCGTCCAGCGCATACAGGAAGGCTCGCTCGCGCACCTGCTCCACGATCCATCCATACGGCTCATAACGATTCAGCCCCGGGCGGTTGCGGCCCTCGATCACCGCCGGTATGACGCGCTCGTCCGTCTCGAAAGCCAGCCAGTAGGCTGTCCAGTAATCCGTATAGACATAGCGCATGCGCGGCGGCGACCGGAACCAATCCGCCAGCACATCCGGCGGGGTGACAAAGCCGGGGTAGAAGGCGTGACTCGCCAGGTTGAGCGCCAGCACGCCGGCGACCAACCCGCGCCGCAGCCAGGGACCCGGGCGCAGCCCACCCAGCACCATCAGCGCGTGCGCCCACAGCGGGATGGCCGAATACAGTGGAAACAGGTAGCGCGGCGAGCGGAAAAGCTCATCCTTCATGCCAATCCCCGCGGCGAAAAAGCCGAACAACGCCAGCGTGCCGATCGTAAAGATCCCCAGCAGCCGGCGTCCGGGTGAGGAGGCCGGCTTACCGCGTTCCAGGCGCGCCGCCAGCAGCGGCAGACCCGCCGCCGCCAGCCCCAGCAGCCCGCGCAGCGCCCACAAAGGACCCGCCAGCCCGCCGGTTTCACCGCGCAGCGGCGGCGCAAAGCCCATCAGCACCGCAGCCGTGTCAGCAGCCAGGCGCGCCAGGGTATTGCCCACCGGCGCCAGCCGCCCGGTCGCCAGCAGAACCACCAGCAGCAGGCCCGCGCCAGCCGCCAGCATCGCCCACAGCGCTTTGCCGCGCAGCGACGCCAATCCGGCTGTGGGCGCGCGGTCCACCAACCAGAAGATGCCCGCCGCGGCAATGTAGAAGCTCATCAAGGGGAAGATGTAAAAGCCCAGCGCCCACAGCGCCAGCAGACCTGCCAGCCCGGCGTAGCTGAAGCGAGCGCGCAGGCGCAGCGCCCACAGCAGCGAAAGCGTGCCCAGTAGCAGGGTCAGGCTGTAAGCCGCGTCCGCCAGCACCCCGCGCTCGGTCAGGAAGACCGGCGAGAGCGCCGCCAGCGCCGCCGAAAGCAGCCCAACCGGCTCCGAAAAGGCTTCGCGCCCCAACCGGTACACCAGCGGGATGAACAGCAGCGCACAGGTCAACGGCAGGATGTGCAACACCGCGCGCGAACTACCCAGCAGCGCGATCAACCCGGCGTCGAGGTAGGCGTCCACCGGACCGTAGTAAAGCTGACCGTAATACAGCAGCGGACGCGCCCCGTTGAGAATGTGGCGCGCCATCAGGCCGATCACGGCATGGTCGCTGTCGATGGGAAAACCTTTGGAGAACAGCCAGGCCAGGCGCAGGGCTGCGCCCAGCGCGACCAGTCCGAGCAGGACCGCCGTGCGCCGGCGGTGGGTCAGAGTCTCATGGGAAGGGATCAATCAGCCCCCCGTTTTGGGCGTGGAGAATTCGACTCATTATAGCACGAGCGGAAAAGAGCCGGTCCTCTACCCCGTCAACGCTGTGGGGAGGATGGGGCAATTGCACGAACGATCTGACCATTGAATGTTAACCGGGATATGCGCAAAATCACCCCCCGGAAAGTGTCATTGCGAGATGCCGAAGGCTTTGCGAAGGCATCGCGGCAATCTCGCTTTGAATTGTTTAGCGCTTTTACGAGATTGCTTCGGCGCAAAGCCGCCTCGCATAATGCAACCGCCCTGCACAGCCCGCTGAGACTCACGCAAAAACGACCAATATAGTGCGATATAATCACATCCGGATATGAAAGACAGCCCGTTTTTACCCACCACGCCCGAAGAGTTGAGCGCGCGCGGCTGGGACACGCTGGACGTGATCCTGGTCACCGGCGACAGCTACATCGACAGCCCGTTCATCGGGGCTGCCGTGGTCGGGCGCGTGCTGGAAGCCGCCGGCTTCCGCGTGGGCATCATCGCCCAGCCCCGCCTGGACACCTCCGCCGACATCACCCGCCTGGGCCTGCCGCGCCTGTTCTGGGGCGTGACTGCCGGCAGCATCGACTCGATGGTCGCCAACTACACCGCGGGCAAGAAGCGCCGCAAGAGCGACGACTACACCCCCGGCGGCGAAAACACGCGCCGCCCCGACCGCGCCACCATCGCCTACACCAACCTGATCCGCCGTCACTGCAAAGACAGCGCGCCGATTGTGCTGGGAGGCATCGAGGCCTCCTTGCGGCGCGTGGCCCACTACGACTACTGGAGCGACACGGTACGCCGCTCGATCCTGTTCGACGCCAAAGCCGACTACCTGCTGTATGGCATGGCCGAGCAAAGCGTGGTGCAGCTCGCCCAGACGCTGCGCCACGGCAGCGATGCGCGCGCCCTGCGCGGGTTGTGCTACATCGACAAACGCCCCCAGCCTGACTACCTGGTCCTGCCCGAATACGAGAAGGTCAGCGCCGACCCGCTGGCCTTCATCGAGATGTTCCACACCTTTTACCAGAACAGCGACCCGCTCAGCGCCAAAGGCCTGTGCCAGCAGCACGGCGACCGCTGGCTGGTGCACAACCCGCCCGCACTCTACCCCAACCAGGCGGAGATGGACGCCGCCTATGCCCTGCCCTACGCACGCGCCCAGCACCCCTATTACGAGCAGCAGGGCGCGGTCAAGGCGTTGGAGACGATCCGCTTTTCCATCAGCACTCACCGCGGCTGCTATGGCGAATGCAATTACTGCTCCATCGCCGTGCACGAAGGCCGCACGGTGCGTTGGCGCAGCCCCGACTCGGTCGTGTCGGAGGCGGAAGCCATCGCCGCGCTGCCGGGCTTCAAAGGTTACATTCAGGACGCGGGTGGTCCCACCGCCAACATGTACGGCTTCGAGTGCCGCAAAAAGCTGGCCCGCGGCGCCTGCGTGGACAAGCGCTGCCTTTATCCGCAGGTCTGTCCGGCGCTGCGCCCCACCCACAACCCGCAAATCGACCTGCTGCGCCGCCTGCGGCGGGTGCCGGGCATCAAAAAGGTCTTTGTGGCCTCGGGCGTGCGCTACGATCTGATCCTGTCGGATCGCGAAGCCGGGCGCCCCTACCTGAAGGAATTGATCAGCTATCACATCTCCGGGCAGATGAAGGTGGCCCCCGAGCACACCGAGACGCACGTTCTGGCGCGCATGGGCAAACCCGGACAGCACAGCCTGCTGGCCTTCAAAAAGATGTTTGTGGAGCTGACCGCCCAGGCCGGCAAAGAGCAGTATCTGACCTATTACCTGATCGCCGCGCATCCCGGCTGCAGTGAAGAGGACATGCGCCGCGTCAAAGCCTTTGCCAGCCGCGAGCTGCGCATTGCCCCCGAGCAGGTGCAGGTCTTCACCCCGCTGCCCGGCACCTATTCCAGCCTGATGTACCACACCGGCCTGGACCCCTTCACCCTGCAGCCGCTGTTTGTGGAGCGCGACCCTGCCCGCCGCGAACGCCAGAAGCAAATTCTGGTGGAAAAACCGTCCGGCGAAAGCGCCCCCGCACAGCGCGCCCGCCCATCCCCGCGACCCGGACTGCCCGCCACGCGCAGACCCGCCGCGCCCAAACAACCGCCCGGCCCGCGCCGCCGGGGAGGCAAAGTATGAGCTATTCCCTCTACGCCGTCACCGCACCCGGGTTGGAAGGCGCGCTGATGCGCGAGCTGGCTGAATTGGGTTTGGAGGCGCGCGCGCCGCGTGCGCGCCGCAGCGCCGATGATGGCCCGCGTGACGAAAGCGGCGGGCTGGAATTCAGTGCCAGCATGGTCGACCTGTACCGCGCCAACCTGCACCTACGCAGCGCGGCGCGCATCCTCGTGCGCCTGGGCCACTTCGAAGCGGATAACTTTGAAACCCTGCGCAGCCGCGCAGCTGCGCTCAACTGGTCGTTTTACCTGGCGCCCGGCCGGCCCGTGGCGCTGCGCGTCACCTGCCACAAATCGCGCCTGTATCACTCCGACGCCGTGGCTGAACCCGTGGCGGGGGCCATCGGCGACCGGCTGGGCCGGCAGCCCATAGTGGTCGGCTGGGACGAGCAGTCGGCTGAACTGCCCCAGCTGGTGGTGGTGCGCCTGGCCAACGACCGCTGCACCATCAGCATCGACACCTCCGGCGCGCTGCTGCACCGCCGCGGCTACCGCCTGCAGACCGCCAAAGCCCCGCTGCGCGAAAACCTGGCTGCCGGCATCCTGCTGCAATCCGGTTGGGATGCCGCCTCGCCCTTCCTCGACCCGTTCTGCGGCTCGGGCACGCTGCCCATCGAGGCAGCTCTGCTGGCGCGGCGCATCGCGCCCGGCAAAAATCGCCGCTTCGCCTTCATGGATTGGCCGCATTTCGACGCGCCGCAGTGGAAGGCCCTGCTGGCGCAGGCTGTCGCCGCCGAACTGCCCGAAGCGCCGCCCATCTTTGGCTCGGACCGCGACGAAGGCGCGGTGCGCATTGCGCAGGCCAACGCCGAACGCGCCGGGGTGGCAGGCGCCATTCGCTTTGAGCGCCTGGCGGTTTCCTCCATCCAGCCGCCGGCTGGCCCCGGCTGGGTGGTGACCAACCCGCCGTACGGCGTGCGTGTCAGCCCGGTCAAAGACCTGCGCGATCTGTATTCCCGCCTGGGAGACGTGCTGCGCGCTGCCTGCCCCGGCTGGCATGTCAGCCTGTTGTGCTCCAGCGACCTGCTGGCAGGGCACACCCGCATCCGCTTTGAAGCGCCGCTGCCGTTGATCAATGGCGGAATTGCGGTTAAACTGTACAGCGGCATTCTGCCAACCCCGGCTTAACAAAAGGAAACAGGCCCGTCGTCGATCTCATTGCCGCCCGAACCATTTCCAGGCGCTGCGAGAGGTTCCCGCCGCCGGTCCGCTTGAATTAACCCATGCAGAAAATTTTCCTCATCTCCATCGGCGCCATGCTGGGCGCCAATGCGCGTTACTGGTTGAGCGCCTGGGTCGCTGCCCGTTGGGGCACCAGCTTCCCCATGGGTACCTTCAGTATTAACATCACCGGCAGTTTCCTGTTGGGGTTGTTCATCACCCTCTCCAGCCAGCGCCTGCCGCTGGACCCGCACTGGCGGCTTTTCTTCGCGGTGGGATTCCTGGGCGCCTACACCACCTTTTCCACCTTCACGGTTGAAAGCCTCGACCTGTTCTCGCGCGGCGAAATCTTCGCCGGGCTGTTGAACGTCTTCGGCTCCACCCTGGCGGGTGTGCTGGCGGCGGCTGCCGGCGCGCTGCTGGGCAAGGCGTTATAACAATCCCAGCCTTCCGGCCGCAGCCTGAAAAGATTAGAGTTTATCCGCAGCCACCAGAGTACGATAAAATCAGATCTTCCATACCCCACAACCGAATCGAGCAAGAATGAGCATGAATCCCCGCGAACGCATCCTGGCAGCCATCCGCCACCAACCCGTCGATCGTATCCCCACCGATATCTGGGCCACCGGAGAGGTGTGGGAGAAGCTGTATGAGCACTTTGGTATCGCGGGGCGCACCCCCGCCGACCAGATCGCGCTGTATGACCAGATCGGTGTGGACGGCATTTTCTGGGTCTGGCCGGATTACATCGGCCCGGAACTGCCCGTCATCGACGGCATCCAGTATGACGAGTGGGGCATGGGTTACCGCATGCACTCCTACGGCAGCGGCGCCTACAAAGAACAGGTGGTCTTCCCGTTGGCCCAGGCCAAAAGCCTGAGCGACCTGGAAGCCTTCCCCTGGCCTTCGCCGGATTGGTATGATTACGACTCGCTGCGCGCCCAGGCAGCGCAGTACCCGGAACGCGCCATCGGCTGTGGATACACCGCCATTTTCTACTGGCACAACAACCTGCGCGGGCTGGAACTGTCCATGATGGACCCGCTGGCTGAGCCTGAAATGACCGAAACTATCATCCAGCGCGTCTCGGATTTCTTCACGGAATTTCACCGGCGCTGCTTCGAGGCGCTGCGCGGGGTGGTGGATATCACCCAGGTGACGGACGACTTTGGCGGACAGGTCGGGCTGATGATCAGCCCCAAGGTGTTCGACCGCTTCTACCGCAAACCCATGCAGCGCGCCATGGACCTGGCCAAATCCTTCGATGTTTTCGTTTTTCATCACGATGACGGCGACTGCCGCAAGCTGATGACCCGCCTGGCTGAGATGGGCGTAAACGTGCTCAATCCCATCCAATGGCGCTGCGGTGACTGGGACCTGGCTGCCCTCAAAGAGGAGTTTGGCGCGCAGTTCTGCTTCCACAGCGCGGTGGACAACCAGCAAACCCTGCCCTTTGGCACGCCCGAAGACGTACGCGCCGAAGTGCGCATGCTGGCACAAACCCTCGGCAAGGACCGCACCGGTTTCATCCTCGGCCCCTGCCACAATTTGCAGCCGATCACGCCCATCGAGAATATTCTCGCCCTGTTTGACGAAGCCAGAAAGGTGTATTGATGAACCGTGAAATCCTCACCTTGCGCCGGCTGACGCAGCGCTGGATGGACCTGGCAAGCCTGCCCGTGATGGCAGAACGCAAACGCCTGTGGACCGCGCTCAAAGACCGCCGCCCCGAACGCCCCATGTTCCAGTTTGAAACCTGGACGGTGCAGGGCTATGTGGCCGATGACGAGATCGTCTGCACCGACCCGCTCTTTCGCACCGTGGAAGTGGAAATGCGCCGGGTCATCCGCCAGGTGGAAGAGATTGGCGACGACCTGGTGATGGAGCCCGTTTGCCCGGTGGACTGGCTGATCGAACGCAGCGACTACGGCGTGCCCATCATCGAAAAACACGCTGATGACGCACACGGCGGGGAGATCGCCTACGAATACAACCACCCCATCCAGACTCCCGAGGACGTCTCCAAACTGCGCCCGCGCACCTTCCGCGTGAATCGCGAAGGCACGCTGGCGATGAAAACCCGCCTGGAAGATGCCTTTGGCGACATCCTGCCGGTCATGCTGCGCGGCACCGCCTGCCACTGCGCCGCACTGACCGCCGACCTGTTCCGCCTGATCGGCAACGACAACCTGCTGTCCTGGCTGTATGACGCCCCCGAAGCGCTGCACACCATCATGGCTTACCTGCGCGACGACCGCCTGGCCCAATACGCCTGGATGGAGCGCGAAGGTCTGCTGGCTCTGAACAACACCGATGTGCTGGTCGGGTCGGGCAGCCCCGGCTACACCACCGCCCTGCCTCAGGCAGGCTATGCACCCGGGCAGGCGCGCCTGCGCGATCTGTGGGTCTGGATGGAATCGCAGGAAACCAGCATGATCTCCCCGCGCATGTTCGCCAAATTCTTCCTGCCCTACATGGCCGAAGTGGCGAGCTGCTTTGGGCTGGTCTATTACGGCTGCTGCGAACCGGTCCACGACCGTTGGGAGCCCATCCTCAAGGCCATCCCCAACATTCGCGCCGTGTCCATCTCGCCCTGGTGCGACATGCGCGTGATGGGTGAGAAGCTGGGTAAAGAGATCATCTTCTCGCGCAAACCCAAACCGTGGCTGCTCTCCGGCAGCACGCCGGATTGGGCCGGGCTGGAAGCCGACCTGGACGATACCCTGGCAACCACCCGCGACGGCTGCCTGGAAATCCTCTACCGCGATGTGTACAGCATCGGCGAGCGCGCCAGCCTGCGCCAGTGGGCCGACCTGGTGCGAAGCCGCGTCGGCGGGCAGGGCCTGGAAGCCATCCCCGCTGCCTGACAACCCCTTGGGATGATCAAAGAGGGTGCTGCGGCTGTTGAACGCCGCGGCACCCTCTCTTTTTTGTCATCTATGCGCCGCCATCGCTGGGGGAATTGCGGTTGGCAAAACGCCCATCCGGCGGTCAGGCCTGCGAAAGCCGGTTGAACACCATCTCCCCCGCTGCCACGGTCATCTGCACCCGGCCTTGCCCATCCACCAGCGTCAGGTTGGCCGGCAGACCGCGCGCCACGCGTCCCCATTCCGGCAGGCCCAACACCGCAGCCGGCGTGCTGGTCAGGGCAGGCAGCGCCTGCGCCAGGCTCAGATCGCACCAGCGCATCACATTGCGCAGCGCCTGTTCCAGGGTCAACACGCTGCCAGCCAGGCGTCCATCCGCCAGTCGCGCAGAGTTCTCATCCACCGTCACATCAAAATCGCCCAGGCGATACACCCCCGGCGGCATGCCCAGCGCCGCCATCGCGTCCGTCACCAGGCAGACGCGATGCGCTCCCATCATACGCCAGGCCAGCTGCAGCATGGCCGGGTGGCAGTGAATCCCATCCGCGATCAGCCCGGCAAACACCTGCGCATGGGTCAGAGCAGCGCCCGCCAGCCCCGGCGCACGGTGCCCCAGCGCCGGCATGGCATTGTAGAGATGCGTCACCACGCGCGCACCGGCGTTGAAAGCCGCCTGCGCCTGGTCGAAATCGGCGTTGGAATGCCCCAGCGACACCGCCACGCCTTGCGCGGTCAACATGCGCACCGCCTGCAGCCCGCCGGGAATCTCGGGCGCCAGCGTCGCCAGCAGCACGCCGTTGTCGCGCGTCCAATCCTGCAGCGCAGCCGCATCCGGCAGGCGAATGTGCAGCGGGTTATGCGCCCCGCGCTTATCCGGGTTGAGGAAAGGCCCCTCCAGGTGCAGGCCCAGCGGCAGCGCGCCCTTCCAGCCCGGCGGCGGACCCTGACGCAGCACCTGCATGGCGCGCCGCGCCACAGCCAGCGGGGCGGTGATGATGGTTGGCAAAAAAGCGGCGCAGCCGGTGCGCGGAAGGCTTTCCGCCACCGCCCAGATCGCCTCCGGATCATCGGTAAAATCCTGCCCATATGCGCCGTTGAACTGGATGTCGATCCAGCCCGGCGTCACAATCAGCCCGGCGGCATCCAGCGCGGGCACTCCCGGCGGCACAACCTGCCCCGCGTAAGCCTCCAGCCGCGCCACGCGCCCTTCGCGCACATGCACGAAGGCCTCTTGCAGCTCGCCCTCCGGCGACCAGACCGCCGGGCGCAGCAGGCAGAACTCGCTCATATCGTCTCCGTCACCTTGCGAATGGTGCGTGGCACATCCGGGTTGAAGCCCTTGGTGATGGTCAGGTGCATGCAGAAAAGCTGCGCCGGGAGGATGCTCACCAGCGGCGTGATCCATTCCGGCATGCCTTCGGGCAGCTGCACGCCGGAATGCGCCAGCTCCAGCGCCTCGGGCCGGTCAGAGATGACCAGCAAATCGGCGGACTGGTCGAGCCGGACCTTGCGCAGCACCTCCAGCAGTGCGTCAAACACCGCGCCGTCGGGGGCAATCGCCATCACCGGAAAACCCTGCTCCAGCATGGCAATCGGTCCATGCATGAAATCCGCCGAGGAATAAGGCTCGGCCAGGGTATAGGTCAGCTCCTTGAGCTTGAGAGAAAATTCAAAGGCGGTGGAGTAGTTGAAACCGCGTCCCAACACCACGCACTGGCGCACAAAACGATAGCGCTGCGCGATGCGCTGAATGTCTGAATCCAGGCGCAGCACCTGGGTGGCCCAGGCGGGCACGCGCTCCAGTTCGGCGCGGCGCTGTGGATCCTGCGCCAGGGCGGTCGAGAGCATGGCGATCGCCATCAACTGGGCGGTGTAGGTCTTGGTCGCTGCCACAGCCTTCTCCTCGCCGGCGAGAATATCAATCACATAGTCAGCCTCAGCCGCCAGCGGCGAGTGCGCGTCGTTGGTGATCGCCAGCGTGGCGCAGCCGCGCCGCCGCCCCTCCGCCAGCACCGAAACAATATCCGGCGACTGTCCCGATTGCGACACCCCCACCACCAGCGCATTTTTCAACAGCGGCGGCTGGTTGTAATACGTGAAGAGCGAAGGTGTCGCCAGGGCCAGCGGCAGACCGTTGTGCGCGCCCCACAGGTAATTGGCATAGCGCCCGGCATTATCAGACGTGCCGCGGGCGGCAAGGAACACATATTCAATGTCGCGGCGGCGCAGCTCCGCGGCAATCCGTTCCACTTCCTGGGATTGGCGCGACAACAGGTTGGTCATCACCTGGGGTTGCTCAAAGATTTCGGTGTACAGACTCACGAGGTTTCTCCGGTTGGTTGAGGTCGCAGTCACTTGAACACCCTGATTATACTTTGAGTTGACTGCCCACCCAAAGGCGGTAAAACCAGTGGACGGGGTAGGGCGATTACATTTTATGTCTGACCATAGAATTTACATCGGAATATACTCAAAATCACCTCCAGAAAGTGTCATTGCGAGATGCCGAAGGCTTTGCGAAGTCATCGAAGCAATCTCGCCTTGAATGGTTTGGAACTGTAACGAGATTGCTTCAGCGCAAAGCCTCCTCGCTATGACAATTTAGGGGTATTTTCTAGAACCAAATTCCATCATGCAATCGCCCTGGTGGGCGGGGTGATACCCCGATCAAATCCATCCAATGGGGGAGAAGAAATATGACAGAAAATATTATGATATTCAGGATTGATTATGACCAGAATCACTTCATAATCTATGACAGAGACGAAACTGCGGCGTTTCATCTCTTTTCGCATGGATATTCATTGGTTGGTTCGATTGCATGAGGAGGTTGGCATGGTTTCCAGGCGTGAGTTTTTGCGGCTCACCGTGTTAGCAGGCGGTGCGCTGATCGCCTCGCGGTGCGGAGCGTTTCCCAGGCTTTTTCTCGATCAGACCGGTCCCACCCTCAAAGCGGACCTGCTGCCCAAGTTCACCGACCCGCTGGTGATTCCACCAGCCATGCCACCGGTGTCCACCGACGGCGAATTCGATTATTTCGAAATTGCTGTGCGCCAATTCCAGCAGCAGATTTTACCCGCCGGGCAGCCCAAGACCACCGTGTGGGGTTACGGTGCCGTCAACGCGCCTGAGACCTTCAACTACCCATCCTTCACCATCGAAGCCACCGCCGGGCGCCCAACGCGCGTGAAGTGGATCAACGACCTGGTGGATGCGCAGGGCAACTTTTTACCCCACCTGCTGCCGGTTGACCCCTCCTTGCACTGGGCCAACCCCGAAGGCCCGGAAACAGACATCCGCCCCACCTTTAAATCCACGCCCAAACCCTATCGCGGCCCGGTGCCCATGGTCACGCACGTGCACGGCGCCCACGCCCACGAAGAAAGTGACGGGTACGCCGAAGCCTGGTTCCTGCCTGCGGCGAAAAACCTGGGCAAGTACATCCCACGCGGCAAGTGGTACGAGACCTTCAAGAACAAATTCAAACAGCACCACGGCGTGGATTGGGAGCCCGGTTCAGCCACCTACCAATATCCCAACGACCAGCGCGCCGCCACCCTGTGGTACCACGACCATGCCCTCGGCGCCACCCGCCTGAACGTGTATGCCGGTCCGGCGGGCTTTTACCTGCTGCGCGGCGGCGAGGGCGACCTGCAGGACGGCAGCCTGCCCGGTCCAGCCCCCGCCCTGGGCGATGCCCCGGATACGCGTTACTACGAAATTCCCCTCGCCATTCAGGACCGCTCCTTCAATGAGGACGGCTCGCTGTTCTACCCCTCCACGCGCGAATTCTTTGATGGATACAACCAGCAGTTCGTCCCCGGCACAGACGTCCCGCCCATCTGGAATCCCGAATTTTTTGGTACAACCATGCTGGTC
>JACRAG010000203.1 GCA_016213455.1 Anaerolineae bacterium
CAAAATTGAGCGATGACCCGGCTTATCGCCTGACAGTGATGGGGCGTGCTCTGGCGGGCTTGCCGGAATGGGACCTGGCACAGGCGGCATTTACGCAGGCGGTTGAGCAAAACCCTGCGTATGCGGAAGCCTGGGCATTGTTGGGTGAAGCGATGGCGCAAAATGGCGGTGACGGCAGCGCAGCCCTGCGCCGCGCCGTCGAGATCAATCCCGATTCGGTGCTCAGCCGGGCATTATTGGCGTTGAACCTGGCACGCCGGATGGATTGGGATGGCGCGATTGAGCATATGCAAGCGGCTGCACACCTGGAGCCGCAGCGTGCGGTTTGGCGGATTGAGTTGGGAAATTTTCATGCCCAACAGGGGGATGTAAACCAGGCATTCGAGGAGTATCAAATCGCTGCGCGGATTGCCCCGCGGGAGCTGGATGTCTGGCTGGCGTTGGGGAATTTCAGCCTGATCTATGGTTTCAGCGTGGAAGATGTGGGGCTGCCTGCCGCAAAACGGGCAGTGGAGATCGGCGAAGAATCAGCAGCGGCATTTAATTTGCTTGGCGCAGTGCAATGGGAATTGGGCGACGATGTGCAGGCTGAAGAGAACCTGAAAAAGGCGCTGGAACTCGAACCGTCTTATGTGCGCGCCAACCTCAATCTGGGCAATCTGTACCTGAAACAAGGCTTGACCAATCAGGCGCTCGAACAGTATGCCGCCGCGGTCAGCCTGGACCCGCACGGCGAAGTGGGGCAGATGGCGCAGCGCATGATCGATCGTTATTTTTCAGATTCGCAACCCTGATCGAGGTACCCCTTGAAGAAACCAATCCACATCACCGCACTTATCTTTGTAATTTCTCTGGTATGGGTGTTGGGTGGTTGTTCATGGGAATTCCCAGGGCGCACAACCGAAACGCCGGTGGCAGAACCGGGGAGCATCTTGATGGAGGATGATTTCAGCCAGCCACCCAGCGGTTGGGGAATATACCAGACCGACGCGGCTGCCATCACCTATGAAAGTGAGCACCTGCGCGTAGCCATCAATGCCCCTAACACCAATGCCTGGTCAACCCCGGGTCGATCTTTCGATGATGTCATTGTGGACGCGCAGGCTGCCGTGGGGGATGGTCCGCAAAACAACCTGTTGGGATTGATCTGCCGCTATCAGGATCGCGAAAATTTTTATGTGTTGTTTGTCAGTTCAGACGGTTATTATGGAATCGCGCGGGTAGAAGATGGACAATATCGACTGATTGGCGCTGAACAGTTACAATATAATGCCCTGCTGATCAAGGATCAGCGCGTGGTTGATCTCAAGATCGAATGCGTTGGCGATCAACTGTCATTGTTTGCAGACGGCGAACGCCTGAGCAGCGTGGTGGATGCAGCGTATGCTTCCGGGGATGTGGGTGTCTTTGCCGGGGTTTATGCAGAAGCAGGGTTGGATGTCTGGTTTGATAATTTTCGAGTAACGCAACCTTAACGGTATGAAAATATTCCTGGATTCAATTGGCTGTCGGTTAAATCAAAGCGAGATTGAGAAGTTTGCTCAACAATTTCGCGCAGCAGGACATACCATCGTCGGGCAAGCGAGCGACGCGGACCTGGTGGTGGTGAATACCTGCGCCGTGACTTCACAGGCGGCGTCGGATTCGCGGCAAAAAATCCGCCAGGCAGCCAAAGCCGGCGCGACCGAAATCCATGTGACGGGCTGTTGGTCCACTTTGGACCCGTTGACCGCCAGTAAATTGCCGTCAGTGCGCCGGGTCATCCCCAATCTTTCCAAAGATCATCTGGTAGCCGATGCGTTGGGCTTGCCCCAGGAGCAATATGACCTTGAACCGGTGGCACGCCAACCGCTGCCTGGACTGCACCAACGCACGCGGGCTTTTCTGAAGGTGCAGGATGGGTGCGACAATCACTGCACGTTTTGCATCACACGCGTTGCACGCGGTGCGGGGCGCAGCCTGACGGTGGCTGAGGTGGTCAAAGACGCTTTGATTGCGCAGGAAGGCGGCGCGCAAGAGCTGGTTTTAACCGGGGTGCATCTGGGTTCGTGGGGGAGTGATCTGGATGAGTCCTTGCATTTATTCCACCTGGTGCAGGCGTTGCTGCGCGAAACCGATGTGCCGCGTTTGCGGCTGTCCTCTCTGGAGCCATGGGATCTGGATGAGCGTTTCTTCACGTTATGGGAGAACCAACGCCTGTGCCGGCAGGTGCATCTGCCGCTGCAATCGGGCTGTGAAGCCACCCTCCGACGCATGGCGCGCAAGACGACACCAGCCAATTTTGCCCGCCTGGTGGAACTGGCGAGATCGTCTTCGCCGGATATGGCGATCACCACAGATGTGATTGTGGGTTTTCCCGGAGAGACAGAAAAGGAATTTTCAGAGAGTCTGGCTTTTGTGCAGTCCCTTGAGCTTGCCGGTGGTCACGTTTTTTCGTATTCCTACCGGGAGGGAACCGCTGCGGCGCGCATGCCCGGTCACCTGACAACCGTGGTCAAAAAGGCGCGCAGTGGAAAGATGCGGGATGCACTGGCAGCTTGCGCGCATCAATTTGCGTCCAGGTACGTGGGCCAAACCCTGGACGTGCTGTGGGAATCGACCGGAGGGGTGGGGCCGCAGGGCTGGCATCTACACGGCATGACCGACAATGCGCTTCGGGTCAGAGCCATTTCACCGGAGAAGCTATGGAATCGCATCAGCACCGTGAAAATGAATGAGCTGGTCGAAGACCAGCTCTACGGCAGCATCGTCGGTTGAACCTGAGCGATTTGCGCTCAGATTATCCCCAGATTTTCATCATGGTATAGAGCAAGGTTGCCCCCAGGGCTGAACCGGCGATCACCTGTCCGGTCGTGTGGCGTCCCAGACGCACCCGCGACCAGGCGACCAGCGGGATGGCAAGGAGCAGAGATGCGCCTGGCAGCCCAAACAACTGCCAGCTCAACACGGCAAAGCAGGCAGTTCCAGAGGCATGCACGCTGATTTTCCACTTTAAATTAACCAGGAACATGACGATGGCTTGAATTGCCGCAGCCGCTGAGATGAGAATGAAAAGGCCTTGCGCGTGAGCCAGCGCCATCACCAGCCAGGCGATGAGCGCGCAGCTTACGCTGACCATGTATGGCCAGAAGCGCTGCTCGCGAACAAACACGTCAAAATCGGTGACTTTCCCGCGTTTTCTCAACACCAGAATAAAGGCTGCCGGAACGATGATGGTGAAAGAGATGGAGAAGAGCGCCCACAACCAGGCGCCTGACTCGCTGACCCGAATGGCTGTCAGCATGGACCCAGTGGCAGCCAGGAGCGGCGGGCTGGTGAAGCGCGATATCCACCGGGCAACTCTCCGGTCTCGGGTGAGAGGAAGTTGGGGAAGGAGTTGGGTCACGGTACCTTCATCCATAGCGTTCATCGTTTCGGTTCCTGTAAGCGCGCCAGAGACTCACAATATTAATTCATCATCGGCAGGTTTTGTTCAGAATTAAGCGATGGTAAAATCGCATGGAACGATTATACGGATATTCACCCCCAATTTTGGTTAACCTTACGTAATTGATATTAAGGAGCAATGAATGGCCAGTATACATGCTTTGAAATGGTGGCAAAAAGCGGTTTTCTACCAGATCTATCCGCGCAGTTTCGCCGACGGCAACGGTGATGGAATCGGTGACCTGGTAGGGATGACTCAAAGGCTGGATTATCTGAAAGATTTGGGCGTGGACGGATTGTGGCTTTCACCGCATTATCCTTCACCTTTGTATGACTGCGGTTATGACGTGTCCGATTACTGCGATGTCGCGCCAGAGTATGGTACGTTGGAGCAGTTCAAGCGCTTTCTGGATGAGGCGCACAAACGCGATATACGCGTGATTCTGGATATGGTTTTCAATCACACCTCAGACCAGCATCCCTGGTTCCTCGAATCACGCTCGAGCAAAAACAATCCCAAGCGCGATTGGTATATCTGGGAATCGGGCAAGAACGGCGGTCCACCGAACAACTGGTATTCGATGTTTGGGGGTTCGGCCTGGGAGCTTGATCCGCTGACCGGTGAGTATTACTACCATTTCTTCTTCAAGCAACAGCCCGACCTTAACTTCAATAACCCTGAAGTGAAGCAAGCCATGTGGGACGCGGTGCGTTTCTGGCTGGACATGGGTGTGGATGGTTATCGCCTGGACGCCATTGGCACGATTTACGAGACGCCCGGATTGCCCAACCATAAGGCGAAAATTACCCAGGATGAGCATTACAAACTGAGTTTCCTGGCTTCAACCCCACAAGAAGAAAAAGCTGTGGGCAAGATCTGGCAATCCATGTACGGTCTGCAGTGTGATCAACCCGCGGTGCATGACTTGATGAAAGACCTGCGCAAGCTGGTGGATGAGTATCCTGAAAAAGTATTGGTGGGTGAAGCGGACGATATTCAGTACTACGGCTCAGGCGACGACGAGCTGCACCTGGCGTTCAATTTCCCGCTACTGCGAACGCGTCTGTTATCGCCGGCCTGGGTGCGCAAGAATCAACGCGAGCGCCTGTCCCGTCTGCCGGATGGCGCGTGGCCTTGCAACACGCTTGGCAATCACGACTCGCCGCGGGTGTATAACCGCTTTGGCGACGGCGAACACAATGCAGCCTGGGCGCGGGTCAACCTGGCACTGATGTTGACTCTGAAGGGCACGCCTTTCCTGTACAACGGCGAAGAGATTGGTATGACCGATTACCTGTTGGCGGACGAAAAGTACTTTGCCGACCAGCAAAGCCACTTCTTCCTCGGGCTGGCGCGCAGCAACCCGGAACTGGTGAAACCGGAAGAGGCGATGTTCATCGCCGCCATGGCAGGGCGAGACAAGAATCGCACCCCCCTGCAGTGGGCCAATCAGCCCAACGCCGGTTTCTCACCATCTGGAGTGGACACCTGGCTGCCGGTAAACCCCAATTATGCCGAAGGCGTGAATGTGGAAGATCAGCTTCATGATCCGAGCTCGCTGCTTTCATATTATCGCTTCATGTTAAAGCTGCGCAAAGAAACCCCGGCCCTGATCGCCGGCGAATATGAGGCGCTCAACGCTGACGCAAACTGCCTGGCGTTCCTGCGGCGCTGTGACGAGCAGACTTGCCTGGTGGTCTTGAATATGACCCCAAAGGCGCGCCGGTTAAATGTGGCGCTGCCGGGAAATTTAAAACTGGTCTATCGTACAGATGACCAACGCGGTGTTACGTTGAACTTTGCCCCGTTCGAAGTATTCATCGCCGAGGTGCAAACCACCCGGTAAACCGTTACCGGCATTCGACAACAAAAAAGCCGCTTTTGCGGCTTTTTTGTTGTCGAATGCAGCTAGTATCCCAACTGCCTGACCAGGTTTTTGAGCACGTTGGCTGAATTGCGCACCCCCAGGATCTCATCGGGGGCCAGTTCCAGGCGCAGAACACGTTCCACGCCGCCGGCGTCGATGATCGATGGCAGGCTCAGGTAAATATCGTTCAGATCGTAATAGTTTTCGATGAAGGACGAAACCGAAAGCACGGTGCTTTGGTCGCGCAAAATGGCTTCCACGATCCGCAGCAGACCGTTGCCAATGGCGTAATAGGTTGCGCCCTTGCGTTCAATGATGTGATACGCTGCGTCACGGGTCTGGATGAAGATCTCCTGCAGATCGGCATCCACACACCCCATTTCGTTCTGAGCGCAGTACACCGGCAGGCGCATTCCGGCAATGTTTGCCAGCGACCAGACTGGCACTTCGCTGTCGCCATGTTCGCCGATGATATAGGCGTGCACGGAGCGTGGATCCACCTGGAAATATTGACTGAGCATGTACCGGAAGCGGGCGGTGTCCAGAATGGTTCCTGACCCGATCACCCGGTTATGCGGCAAGCCGCTGATTTTCCAGGCAATATAGGTGAGCACGTCCACCGGATTGGTGGCGATCAATATAATCCCATTGGGGTTATGTTTGGCGATCTCGGGGATGATGGACTTGAAAATTTCTGCGTTGCGGGCGGTAAGGTCAAGCCGCGTCTCACCGGGGCGCTGGTTGGAGCCCGCCGTCACAACCGTAACGGCAGCCCCGGCGCAATCCGCATAATCTCCAGCCCAAACGCGAGCCGGGCGTGCAAGCGGGGCTGCATGGTTCAGGTCCATCGCCTCGCCCTCCGCCCGGGCACGGTTTACGTCAATCAACACAATTTCCGAAGCCAGTCCGCTTTGCAATAGCGCGTAGGCGAACGTGGCACCCACAAAGCCTGCTCCAACGACAGCAACTTTGGTGGGTTTGTGAAAGTTTTCGGTAGCCATTGGATTAGTACCTGTTCATGGCAGGCCGAAAATCCTCACTACTCGGATTTCTCTTCCGATTTGTCTTCTTTTTTCGCTTCTTCTTTTTTGTCTTCGGGGCCGCGCAGACCATCACGGAATGAGCGGATACCGGTGCCCAACTCGCCAGCGATCTTGCCGATCCGGCCAACGCCGAAGAGCAAAATCACAATCACGAGGATGATACCCAGTTCGAGGGGGCCTAAACGGAATGGCATAGCTTCAACTCCTTAAAACAGAAGGTAAGGTGTATTGATTATACCTGAACTACGTTAGAATTCGGTGAGTCTTTGTTTGTTGGCTAGGGCTATTCATAAAGTCTTTGAATAGCCCTTTATCCACCCCCGCGGC
>JACRAG010000197.1 GCA_016213455.1 Anaerolineae bacterium
CCGCGTTTGCCTTCGGGCAAACCGCCGCCGCCCGCCTGCTGATGAGCCGCCCCGAGCGCCTGCCCGAGCCTTCCTTTATACTCTCCCGGCGCATCGACCAGGGCACCTCGGTGCGCGAAGACGGGGCGGACCACTCCTACCTGTGGGCCGGGCAAACCGCGCTGGAAAGCTGGCACCTGGCCTCCGCGCTGCCGGGCATGCCCGGGCTGACCGAAGGGCTGGTGCGCAACTTCCTGGCGACCGGCGATGACGACCTGCCCGACTTCCGCCCCGGCCTGGGCGGTCAGCGCACCCACCTGCTCTGCCAGCCGCTGCTGGCTTCCCTGGTGGTGCGCCACGCCTCTCCGGCCTTCTACGCCGAAGCCTACCCCACCCTGCTGCGGCTCTTCCAGGCCTGGATGAGCGAAGAGCGCGACCCCGACGGCGACGCACTGCCCACCTGGCAGCACCCCATCCAGACCGGCCTGGAGAGCATCCCCACTTACGACCGCTGGCACGCCCAGGCGCAGGGTTTGAACATCCAGTATCTGGAAACGCCCACGCTGGGCGCGCTGCTGTACCGCGAGGCGCGCAGCCTGACGGAAATGGCCGGTTCGCTGGAACGCGCCGACGACATCCCCTGGCTGGAAGCCCAGGCAGCTCGCATCCAGGCTGCCGTGGAGCGCATGTGGGACCGCCGCGAGCGCATCTACCGCTACCGCGACGCGGTCACCCACACGTCGCGCGCCGGCAAAGAGATCCTCGCCTTCAACGGCTCGGGCGAATACCCGCTGAAGCGCAAACCCAACCATCCCTCCCGCCTGGTGGTGCAGGTCACCGCGCGCGAAGAATCCACCCGCGCCGCCATCCTCCACATCACCGGAGTGGATGAAAATGACGCGCCGCTCGAAGAACACCTGCTGCCGCGCGATTTCACCTGGTCCTCCACGTCTGGGCGCGCCACCACCCGCAACGTGTTCCGCCAGGTCACGCGCGTGGAAGTGAATGGGCTGATGGAAGGCGACGCCGGACACATTCTGGCAGCCGACCATTCCGGCGAGGATCTCAGCCTGTTCCTGCCGTTGTGGGCGGGCATTCCAGACGCCGCGCGCGCCAAAATCATCCTCGAACGCAACCTGCTGCCGCGCTATGCCGGTCCCTTTGGCCTGCCAATTTGCCCGCCGGACGACTGCCCCGAAGAACCGCGCGAACTGCACTGCGCCGCGCTGCCCTGGAATGCGCTGATCGCGGATGGGCTGATCACCGCCGGGTACCGGCGGGAAGCCGCCGATTTGATCCTGCGTATGCTCAACGCGGTGATCGCGGAACTGCGCCAGGGGCACACTTTCCGCCAGTTCTACGATGTCAACAGCGGCGCGGGCGTCGGCGAACGCGGGCACCTGTGGGGGCTGCCTCCGCTGGGTCTGTTCCTGCGCGCCGCCGGGCTGGACCGCATCAGCCCGACCGAGGTACTGGTGCGCGGATTTAATCCTTTTCCGTGGCCAATTACGGTAAAATATCAGAGGATGACTGTGACACGCGACGGCGACACCGCCAGCATTGTGCTGCCAGGCCGTCCGCCGGTGACCGTTTCCGGGCTGCAACCGCAGCGCATCTCTCTGACTTAAGCCCTTTCGCACAGGTCAGGGCGAACCCCTAAAAGGAGGTCTGATGAGCGAAGCACGTTCACAACCAGCCGAAAGCAAGAATCTTTTGATTGCCGTGGTGCAATCACAGGACGCTGAAATCGCGCGCGACGCCCTGGCCAAACTGGGCATCATGGTCGAACGGCTGCCCAGCACCGGCGGTTTTCTGGGCCGGCGCAATGCCACCCTGCTGGTGGGCTTGCCCGAAGCGCGCCGCGAAGAGGCGCAAGAGGTGCTGCACGATAACTGCCGCCAGCGCGTGGAATTCATCGCCGTCCCGCTGGAAAGCGCGCCCCTGCCGCTGCCAACCCCCACCCCCATCACCGTGGGCGGGGCCACCGTCTTTGCGCTGGAAGTTGAATACTACGAGGAGATATAGCCATGAAACTGATCATTGCCATCCTGCGTGATATCGACCATGACGCCGTTTCTCAGGCGCTCACCTCGGCCGGCCACCGTGTCACCATGATCGCCTCAACCGGCGGTTTCTGGCGGCGCGGCAACACCACCCTGATGATCGGCTGCGAAGACGACCAGGTTGAACCGGTACTGGGACTGATCCGCGCCAACTGCCAGTCGGCTTCCGAACCTGGCACGCGCCATGCAACCATTTTTGTGATCAAAGTCGACCAGTACACTCACTTCTAATCCCTTCCGCATTCGCGGACGTTGAACTTTTTATCCAGTACTCGCATACCGGTAGTTTCAAGCCGGGTCGGCGAAATCGCTTCACAAGGAGAAGAGCATGGATTTTGGAAAGGCGTTCACTTTTGTTTTCGATGACCCGGATTGGATCAAAAAAATCCTCCTGGTCGCCCTGATCTCATTGATCCCGATCGTCGGGCAGATCTATTTGGCCGGTTACGGCCTGCTGACCGCGCAGCGTGTCATTCGCCACGAGGCGCGCCCCCTACCCGACATCGAATTCGGCGACTGCCTGATGCTGGGTCTCAAAGCCATCGTGATCGGGTTTGTGTACGCCATCCCGGTCTTTCTCCTGGTGCTGCCCACCATCGTCAGCACAGTTTTCATCAGCGAAGGTAATTCGGGCAACGGCGGCGGCGGCGAGGCCATTTTTGCCGCCATCCTGGTGTGCTGCAATATTCTGATCGTCCTGTATGCCTTCGTACTCGCCTTTGCCTACCCCGCCGCCGAAGCCAATTTCCTGGCGACCGGTCGCCTGGGATCTGCCTTCAAACTGGGCGAAGTGTGGGCGCTGATCAAAGCCGCGCCGGGCGCTTACCTGCTGGTTTTCCTGGGCGCCTTCATCGGCAGCTTCATCGCCTCGTTGGGCGCCATCGCCTGCGGCGTGGGCGTGCTGGTCACCTCGGCCTACACCATCGCCTTCACCGGTCACCTGATCGGTCAGGCCTACAACGCCGCCATCAGCAACAAAGCCCTGATGTAATCCGCCCCCGCCGGGTCATGACAGCCTGAGCAACCCCTGCGAAGCTGTCATCCAGCAAAACCAACACAAAATCCGCCCCTTCCAGATCACAGGAAGGGGCGGATTTCTTATCCAGTCAAAACAGTTCGTGCGCTTCGTGAAATTCTTCCACCTGGTAAATAAAAACCTGCAAATTGCGCTTGCGCCATGCGTCCGGGTCGGTGCCCATCTTCTGGCACAGGTGCGACAGAAAATAGGCCGGGTCGGGTAGCTTTTCCCACACCTGCGGCAGGAAAGTGGCGCGGCGCAGCCCGTCGCGCAGAATCACGCCATCCACCCCGGGGCGCAGCCGCGACAGCAGTTCTTCCGGCGTGCTGTAACAGCGGCTCCGGATTGGACAGGCGGGAAATTTCGATCAACAGGTCTGCCACCTCCGGCGGCGTGACCGGCGGGAAGCGGTAATCTTCCAGAGCCGCCGCGCAGGCGTGCTCGCGCACATCCTGGGCCAGCGGTTGGTGCGCCTCCAACGTGCCGATGCAGCCGCGCAGTTCACCCTGCCGGTTGGTCAGGGTGACAAAACTGGCCCCGCGTTCCAACAGGCGTTCCGGCAGCCCCTGCCCATGCACCAGCGGCAGGGGACGTCCATTCACCGCCGCCTCGAACGATCGGCGCGCCAGATCCAGCAAGTCCTGGCGTTCTTCCAGCGTCAATTCGTCCGGCATAATCACTCCCCACCCGGCGCAAGCCGGCCCTCGTCATATCCGGGCCAGGTTGTGCCAATCCCGATTGTAATACACCAGCGGCTCCCCGCCCTCCGCCACCCGCACGGCCTGCACCCGGCCAATGAACAGGGTGGAATGTTCCATATCATAGGTATGCACCACCTGGCAGTCCAACCCTGCCAGGCCGCCTTCCAGCAGCGGCACGCCGCTGTCCAGGGTAAAAGTCGCCACCCCCGCAAAGCGGTCACCGCCGTCGGGCACCTTGCCGGCAAAGACCTCAGCCAGGTGCGCCTGACTCTGCTCCAAAATGGTCACCCCAAAATGGCCTGACCCCGTCACCAGGTCATGCGTGCGCGTGCCGTGCGCCAGGGTCACCGTCACCAGGGGCGGATCCAGGGAGATGGAAACAAACGAATTCACCGTCATGCCATGACGGAAATCATCATGCTGGCTGGCCACAATGGAAACGCCCGTCACCCAGCGGCGCATGGTTTTGCGCAGCTCGTCGGCGGGCAAGTTTCTTGCATCATCGCTCATCATTCGTCCTTTATAAAGAGAGTCCGCTCCGGAGATTCACCGGCGCGCAGCGGCCTGCATTCATTATGCGCCACTTCGCAAGGAAATTCAAACCGGCGTACGAACAGGGACACATTTCTGTGCCGGGGGGACGTCACCCCACCCCCGGCCCCGCCCCTCAACGGGGCGGGGAGCATAGTTTTTAGGTGGTGAAATCCGTCAAAAAGTGACGGATTTCACCTCCTGACCTCCAATTTCCCCCTTCCGTGGAAGGGGGCAGGGGGATGGGACTTTCACCCAAATTGAAATGTGCCCTACGAGCAAAGGCGCATTTCTATCTGGAGATTTTGCCCATCCCCGCGGAATCGGGACGGCAGGCGGCGACGATTTGCATGCAATCCGCATATACCAAAGCCAGCCGATTTAAGGTACTATACAGCATGATGAATTCAATGATCTTCTAGCCCACCTGGTAAGGGATTATGAGTGATAACGCCACAATAAACACCAATCCGCCTGCGCCACGCCCCCGTTCCAACCCTGCGGGGCAGCCCGGCATCTGGCGCATGATGCAAACCATTTTATCGGTAAGCCTGTTGGTCGCCACGCTGCTGACCTTCTGGACGCCAGCCAACATCCTCTCCGCCAACCTGATGGACCGCATGTTCCGCTCCTTCGAGGTTGCCAACGCCCCGGACCTGCCGCAAGCCACCCCCACCCCCTCCATCCGCCCGCGCATCGGCCTCGTCGCCGGTCACTGGGGCAACGACTCGGGGGCAGTGTGCGTGGACGGTCTGACCGAGGAGAGCGTCAACCTGAAGATCGCCGAACTGGTGCGCCAGCAGCTCAACGACGCCGGTTTTGACGTGGACCTGCTGCAGGAGTTCGACAAACGCCTCAACGGCTACCAGGCTTTGGCGCTGGTCTCCATCCACAATGACTCGTGCGAGTATGTCAACGACCAGGCCACCGGATTCAAAGTCGCCGCCGCGGCATCCACGGTCTTCCCCGAAAAAGCCACCCGCCTGACCGCCTGCATGATCCAGCGCTACCGCAATGCCACCAACATGGAATACCATGCCAACACCATCACCGCGGACATGACCGAGTATCACGCCTTCACCGAGATTAACGGCAGCACCACCGCTGCCATCATCGAGACGGGCTTCCTCAACCTGGACCGCGACATCCTGGTCAACCACACGGATGTGGTGGCGCGCGGCGTGGCCGAAGGCATCCTGTGCTACGTGCGCAACGAGGACGTGCCCGGCTTCGAGCAGCCCACCCCATAAGGTCCGCCCAGCATGAGCGCTTCTTCCTCTCCCGATGCTGCCCTCCTGGTCAAACAGGCTTTGCAAGCCATGCGGCGCAAAGACCGCCGCGAAGCGCGCCGCCTGGCCGAAGCCGCAGTGCGCATCGACCCGGCGCAGGAGGAAGCCTGGCTGGTGCTGGCAGCCATCGCCTCGCCGCAGGCCAGCCTGTATTACCTGGGCAAGGCGCTGGAGGCCAACCCGCACAGTGAACGCGCCCGCCAGGGCATGCACTGGGCGGTAAAACGCCTGCGCAAATCCGGTCAGGAGAGCGCAAAAGCCGCCGCGCTGACCGGTCCCTTCCACCCGGGCATCAGCCTGCCCATGCCCGGCGGCGCCACCGAGACACAGCCCATCGCGCTGCGCATGGCCCAGGCGCGCTCCTTCCTGTTTGGCGCGCCCGGAGCCAAACCCCGCCCGGCGCTGGTGGTCGGCGCGGCAGCCCTGTTCGTGATGGCGGTGCTGTTCGTCTTCCTGGCGTTCAACTCCTCCTGGGTGGTGATGGCGCGCAGCGGCGCCAATGAACTGGATGTGGCGGCGCTCTTCAAGCCCAGCCTCACCCCCACCAACACCGCCACCCCCA
>JACRAG010000198.1 GCA_016213455.1 Anaerolineae bacterium
GTCTGGAACGACTTTCTTTCCTTATATCATTGCGGTTTGTCTGACTGTATAATACTTTCAAGCACTTTTTATTAAATATAATACCAATAGGGGCCTGAAGAAATTCCACCTCTCAGGCTTAATATCAAGGGTAGTGGGGAATTAATTGTTCACCTGTCTTTCTGTGTTCTTGCCGCAGCCACAATTGCAGCGTAATACGCAATTCGCGGATAAAAGGAAAGACCCTGAAAATGAACACAAATTTCCAGCCCAGGCTTGTTGTTAAGGATGGCCCTTCAGCGGGACAATCGTGTTTGATCGAAAAAGCTGAAACCATTCTAGGGCGCGACCCATCCTCCGATTTTGTCATCCCATCCCCGGGCGTATCTCGCAAACATGCCCGCCTGACGCTGCAGGGGCAAACCTGTTCCCTGGAAGACCTGGGAAGCAGCAACGGTACTTTCCTCAACGGCGAACGCATTAACGGCCTTTGCCCGCTAAATTCCGGCGATGAAATCCGTCTGGGGCAGGCCGTCAGCCTGGTAATCCAACTGCCCACCGTTGCCAAAACCATCATGGAAACGCCGTCCACGGATCAGTTGGCCACAATAATGGAAGGCCAGCGGGTCAACGCTGCGACCATGATTGGCGAAGAGCCCATCGTTTCCCATCAAACGGCCCCGCCCAACCTCACGGTTACCATTGCCGGCGAAAAAGCCTTCACCATTCCCCTCACCAAAACATCCATCCGGATTGGACGCGCAGAAGACAACGACATTGTGATCAATTCGCGCATTGTTTCGCGCAACCATGCCCGCCTGGATCGCGTTCCCAGCGGATACCAACTCACCACCCTACCGGATGCAGGCAATCCCATTCAGCTTGACGGACGCCCGCTGACTGCGCCACACATGCTAAAAAACGGCGATCTGCTGCGTATTGGCAGCCTGGATCCGGGCATGATGGTCACGATGATCTACAACCAGCCCGTTGCGGCTCCGGCTGGCGAAATGCGCCCCATTCGTTTTGGCGAAAAAACCCTGATCCAGATCGGTCGCGACCCCGGCAACGATGTGGTACTGGAATCGCCAACCGTCTCCCGCTTTCATGCCCAGATCGAACGGGTTGGTCACCGTTACCGCCTGGTTGACCTGCGCAGCGCCAACGGCACATTTGTCAACGACCGGCGCGTTGATGAAAAAGAAGTCTGGTTGAACGAAAATGACAGCATCCGCATCGGACGGCACCGCTTTGTCATTAATCAAGATCAACTGGACCAGTATGACGATACGCGTGGTCTGCGCGTGGAAGCCTTTGGCCTGAATAAATGGGTGCGCAAAGATCTGAATATCCTGCAAAATATTTCTCTGTCCTTTCAACCGCGTGAATTTATTGTGGTGGTCGGGCAATCTGGCGGCGGGAAATCAACCCTGATTGAGGCGATGATCGGCTACCGTCCCGCCACACACGGGCAGGTACTGGTCAACGGCACCAATGTGTACAACAATTTTGACGCCGTGCGCAACGACATTGGTTTCGTGCCCCAACGTGACATCATCCATACCGGTCTGACCGTTTATCAGGCACTGGATTACAGCGCACGCCTGCGCATGCCACGCGACACCACCAAAGAAGAACGCCACAAACGCATCATGGAGGTGCTGAAGGACCTGGATCTGCTGCACCGCAAAGACAATCCAATCAGTAAACTGAGTGGTGGGCAAATCAAGCGCGTGTCGATTGGTGTGGAATTACTCACATCGCCTGGCCTGTTCTTTTTGGATGAGCCAACCTCCGGCCTGGACCCCGGCACAGAGACTGCCTTCATGCACCTGATGCGCCGTCTGGCAGACCAGGGACGCACCATTGTCATGGTCACCCACGCCACCAAAAATGTGATGCTGGCGGACAAGGTGGTCTTTTTGGCGCGCGGCGGTTACCTGGCCTGGTTTGGCCCTCCGGATGAAGCGTTGGCGTACTTCGATTCCTTCCGCTCCGAGCGTGAGCAACGTGCCCGTGAGATGGAATTCGATCAGATTTACGCCATCTTGGATGATCCTAACAAAGGCTCCAACCAGGAATGGGCAAAACGCTATTTGGAAAGTCCCGCCTTCCAAAAGTATATCGTTGAGCCATTAAAAAATAGAGCAGCCCAGGCTCCTCCCGCTACCCAGCCCAACCAACCGGCTGCAGCGAAACCCAAAGCCAAACGGACGACCTCTGCCTTGAACCAGTTTCTCGTCCTTTCGGCACGCAATATGCGTATTCTGGTGCGCGATAAATCCAGCCTGACTTTGATGCTGCTCGCGCCGCCGGGTGTGGCTCTGCTCGATTTCATCATCGCGCCGTTGATGGGCAAGGCTCCATTTGCTTATCAGGATGGCAACGGCTACAACGGTGCCATCACCCTCTTCTTGATGACCATATACTGCCTGTTGGTTGCAGGCCTCTCGCAGATGCGCGAGTTTGTCAAAGAGGAGGATATCTACAAACGCGAGCGGTTGGTCAACCTCCAGATTATTCCCTATGTGGCTTCGAAAATCTGGGTGGCCATGCTGCTGGCCTTTTACCATGCCATTGCGTATACCGCCATTCACTTCCTGGCCTTTGATATGCCCGGCGGCATGCTGGAATTTGGGCTGGTGTATGTGACGATGGTTCTGGCGGCCATGGCCGGAATGGTTTGCGGGCTGCTGGCTTCCGCGCTCTCTCCGGCAGCCTCGTCTGCGCCGATGATCATGATCATGCTGTTGATCCCCCAGATAGTGCTTAGCGGCGCGCTGGCGCCAGTGCCTGAAACCATCAGCGCCATCGCCTCCACCCGCTGGGCTTTTGAAGGGCTGATCGGGATCACCGGCATGGGCTCGGATGTGGCCGCGGATGCCTGTTGGGAGCTGCCTGAAGACCTGCGCGATTCGATGACCCTGGAGGATAAAGCCAACCTCGGCTGCCGTTGTATGGGGGTTGCCATCTTCACCCCAGACTCCTGCAATTTTCCCGGCGTTGGGCAGTATTACACCCCGGAAATTGATCTGCCGGCCATCGTCAAACCCGATCCGCTGCCACCCAGACCAGCCGAACCCATCATTCCCCCTGCCCCAGAGCCGCCGGCTGACCAAAACGATCAGGTTGAAATGGTCAAATACCTGAATGCTTTACAGGCTTACCAGGATGACGTAACCATCATCCAGGAAAATTACAAAGCCCAGATGGACTTATATGAATCACAAGGCGCCGTTTACCAGGCCGAAATGGAGCAATATCAAGAAGACATACTCCAATATGAGACCGCCCGCAACTCAGCGGTGGAACGCGCCGAAGGGATGATTGGCGGCACAAGAGATGAATTCGGCTGGGCGTTTGTCAATAAAAAAGACCCGGTGAAA
>JACRAG010000215.1 GCA_016213455.1 Anaerolineae bacterium
AACGAAGGCGCGCTGCAGGGCTATACCCCGCAAATTGCTGAAACCATCGCCTTCATTCGCGATGGCGGCAGCAACCTGCACCCGGTGGAACGCTCTTATCTGGGTAATTTGTTGCCAACCGTTGAAACCGCCATCCATCTACAGTGCGCTTCCGGGCGCGACACGCTCTCCTTGCTTAATGAAGGCGTCAAACGCGTGGTCGGCGTGGACATCTCGGATGTGATGATCGACAACGCCCGCCAGACCTCCACGGCGTTGAATGCGGCAGCCGAATGGGTGCGCTGCGACATCCTGGATACGCCCCACGAACTGGACGGCACCGCCGACCTGGTTTACACCGGTCGCGGCGCGCTGTGCTGGATGCAGGACCTGCAGGGCTGGGCCAGGGTGATCGCCCGGCTGCTGAAACCCGGGGGATATTTCTCCGTCTTCGACGATCATCCCGCCAACTGGCTGTTTGACGCCGAAAAATCCACCGACACCTATGTGTACAGCGGGTTAAATTACTTCGAAACCTGCATTTCCGGCATGGGCTGGCCCTCCACCTACATCGGCGAGCTGGAAATCCCCATCGAAAAGCAAGGGCGCAAGTACGAGCGCCTGTGGACACTGTCACAAATTTTCCAGGCCGTCACCCAGGCCGGGTTGAGCGTCATCCACTTTGGCGAACACCCGGACCCCTATTGGGAGCTATTCCCGCATCTCCAACCCGAACTGCAAGGTAAAATCCCTCTCACTTTCTCGCTGCTGGCGAGAAAGGTATAATCAACCCATAAGGAGAACTAGCATGAAACAGTGGAAAACCCCACCCGCGATGAGCATTGACCCCAAAAAGGTTTATAAGATCAACATGGAAACCACCCGGGGCACAATTGAATTGGAACTGTACCCCGAATACGCACCGATTACGGTGAACAATTTCGTTTTCCTGACCAAAGAAGGCTATTATGACGGCGTGAAATTCCATCGCGTCATCGCCAACTTTGTCATCCAGGGCGGCGACCCCACCGGCACCGGCGCGGGCGGCCCCGGCTATCGCTTTGAAGACGAAGTCAAGAACAACCCGCTCAAACACGAACGCGGCGTGCTCTCCATGGCCAATGCCGGCCCCGGCACCAACGGCAGCCAGTTCTTCATCACCCACGCGCCCCAGCCGCACCTCAACGGCCGCCACACCGTCTTCGGCAAAGTGGTCAACGGCCTGGATGTGGTGGATGCCGTCCGCCAGGGCGATGAGATGATCAAAGTGACCGTGGTCGAATAAGATCACCCTTCCGAGAGGTTGTCAGCGCCCGTTTGACAACCTCTCGGTTTTTTTAAGGACTGCCATGAAAACCGACTTCGACGTCCTGTCAAAACTGGGTTCGGTGGCTTTTGCCTTCATTTTCTTTGTGGTCGGCTTCATATTCCTCTATCTGGCCGGCAGGATCACCGATATCCACTGCGTGCGCGGGGACGGGCGCCAGGGCTGCGTTCTGGATACCACCTGGATGGGCCTGGTCCCCTTGAACCAGGTTCGCCTGCCCGAGATGGTGAAGGCAGAGGTCGAAGAAAGCTGCGACGAGGACGGCTGCACCTACCGCGTTAATGTGGTCACCGGACAGCGCATCTTCCCGCTGGGTGAAGCCTACTCGTCCGGGCGTGCTGGAAAAGAGGAAACAGCCGCCCAAATCAACGCCTTCATCCGGGACGAATCCATACCCACACTGGACGCCAGCTCAGGCGGCGGTTGGTGGATCATCGTCCCGCTGGCGTTTATTGGCATGAGCTTCTATATGGGCTTTCGCCCGGCGGTGGCGCTGGTGCAGGCTGCGCTGGCCCGGCGGGGCGCGTAAAGTTCATCCCGCAGGTTCAAACCATCCTCGAATCAAAAAGACGCCCCCGCTTGGGAGGCGTCTTCTCGATTGTCTCATCAGGCAGCCTGGGCCGCCATCAGCGGCTTGCGCCGCCAGATCAGGTATACCGCCAGCAAGGTGAACGGCAGGCCGGCGACCAGCCCGGCGACTATCGGTCCAAAGAGCAGGTTGGGCGAACCGGTCATCCACAGTACGCCTATCCCACCCACGCCATTGAGCATGGCATGTCCAATCACCGCAGGCCAGACCGATCCGCCACGGATGGACAGCCAGGAGAACAGCGTACCGAGGCTGAAAGTGAACACCAGCATCACCAGCATGCCCAGCCAGGGCGCTCCCCAATATTCCAGCCCGTAATTATGCCCCTGCAGGGTCAGCGGCCAGTGCCAGGCACCCCAGATCACACCGCTGATCAGCATGGCTTTAGCCGGCCCCAACGGCATCAGCTTGGGCAGCAGATAAGCCCGCCAGCCGAACTCTTCACCCAGGGTCGCAAAGCTGTTGATAACCGGCGCGATCAACATCACATTCATCAGTTGAATCCCCAAAACCATCAGCGGGGTGACATTGAGGCCCATGCCGGCTTGCCTGTATTGCTCGACAACCATGCTCATCCCGCCGTCGTAGTAGGCCGGGAAGAACAGGTAATATAGCGCCGTCCCCACCAGGGTGATCGCCACCGGCAATATCCAGGCCAGCAGCCAGAACTTCCAGCCCTTGCGGAAATTGGGACGCAGCCCGATGCCCCGGAAACCTTCCTTCGTAATCAGCCGGGTGAAAATGTGCGCCAAACCGGGCGCCCACATATACCCGCCAGCAACCAGCAGCGTGATGATCAGCGAAATGGTTTGCGCATTGGGGTCAAACGGTTGGACATTCTTGGATAGGATGTACACCACCGTCCCAATCACAATCGCCAGGCCGTACGCAATACCGCAATAGATGCCGACCCGGCGCCAATCCACCCCGGATTGTGCTTCGGGTTCCAAGACGGGTGTTTCCACCGGCAGTGTGTCCATCCTGTGTTTCCGTTTCCGGCCCAGCCCTGCGGGGGGCTGGGCCTGATGTGTTGACTCTACAATACTTCCAGCTGGCTCTGCAGCCGGCTGACGGTATCTTTATACAGCGCCAGTTTCTGGCGTTCCTTGTCCACCACCGCTGCGGGCGCCTTTTCGGCAAATCCGCTGGAAAGCAGCTTCTCCAGGCGCTCGATCTGCGCGCCGGTGTCGGCAATCTCTTTTTGCAGCCGCGCGCGCTCTTCGTCGGTATCCACCAGTCCGGCCAGGGGCAGGTAGATCTCCACACCCGCCACCACAAACGACACAGCCGGTGAAGGCTTTTCTTCCAGCGCGTGCTCCATCGTAAACTGGCTGGCATCCACGCCCGCCAGGTGCGCGATGGTGGCTGCCTGGGTCTTCAGAACCGGCAGCCGGTCCCCCGCCGCCAGGATGGCAGGCACTTTCTTGTTGGGGGCCACTTTCTTTTCAGCGCGCAGGTTGCGGATGCCTCTCACGATCTCCTGCACCAGGGCGAAGTCTGCCACCTTTTGCTCTTCCCAGCCTTCCACCGGACGCGGCTCGGGGAATTTCGCCACGATCAACGCTTCTTCCCAACCCTGTTTGGGCGAGAAAGCCAGCGAATGGTTCTGGGCAGCTTCTTTCAGGTAACCCCACAGCTCTTCGGTCACGAAGGGCGTGAATGGATGCAGCATGCGCAGGCTCATATCCAACACGCGCACCAGGGTATAAGCCGTCCAGAAAGCGCGGTCGCCGCCCTCGGCGAGCTGAAGTTTGGCAATTTCCACATACCAGTCGGCGAACTCGCCCCAGATAAATTCGTAGATCTGCCGTCCGGCTTCTCCGTATTGGTAGTTCTCAAAGTTGCGTTCCACGTTGCGGGTCAGATCCTGCAAGCGTGCCCAGATCCAGGAGTCCGCCAGGGTCCAGACCGGTTCGTGTTCAGGCGCTTGCGGCGCCTGATCCAGCATGGAGAGCACAAAGCGCCCGATGTTCCACAGCTTGTTGGCAAAATTGCGGTTGGACTCGACCTTTTTGAGGCTCAGGTTGATATCCGCGCCGGGGGTGGAGCCCACCAGCAGGGTGAAGCGCAGCGCATCCGTGCCCATCTCGTTCATCACCACCAACGGATCGACCACATTGCCCTTGCTCTTGCTCATCTTCTGACCGTGTTCGTCGCGGATCAGCCCGTGCAGGTACACCGTGTGGAAAGGCACCTCGCCGGTAAATTCCAGACCGGACATGATCATGCGGCACACCCAGAAAAACAGGATGTCATAGCCTGTCTCGAGCACCGAGGTCGGGTAGAAATATTCCAGTTCAGGCGTCTTTTCCGGCCACCCCAGGGTGGAGAAAGGCCACAAACCGGAGGAGAACCAGGTATCCAACACGTCCGGGTCCTGTTCAATGCGCGCGCTGCCGCAGTGCGTGCAGGCCTTGGGGTCTTCACGCGTCACGGTCATTTCGCCGCAGTCCTGGCAGTACCACACCGGGATACGGTGTCCCCACCACAACTGCCGGCTGATACACCAATCCTGAATGCCTTCCAGCCAGTTGTAATAGGTCTTGGTGAAGCGTTCCGGCACAATCTTGACGCGCCCGTCGCGCACTGCTTCCAGACCGGCTTCAGCCATGGGTTTGATCGCCACAAACCACTGCGTGGAGATCATCGGCTCCACAAGCTCGCCGCCACGCTGTGAGCGCGGCACCGACATCATGTATGGCTCGGTCTTCAACACCAGCCCGGCAGCGTCCATATCCGCCCATAGCTTCTTGCGCGCAGCAAAGCGGTCCATCCCGGCATATGCTCCGCCGTTCTGGTTGACACAGGCAGCCTGGTCCAGCATAGAAATGACCGGCAGGTTATGGCGCTGCCCGATCACATAGTCGTTGGGGTCGTGACCGGGAGTCACCTTCAAACCGCCGGTGCCGAAGCTGCGGTCCACATAATCGTCACCGATCACCGGAATTTCCCGCCCCAGCATGGGCACAACCACCTTCTTGCCAATGAAGCGCTGGTAGCGCTCATCTTCGGGATGCACAGCCACCGCCGTATCGCCCAAAATGGTCTCCGGACGGGTGGTCGCCACCGGGATGTAGTCTCCGCTGTCATCTGCAAGCATATACTTGAAGAAGTACAGCGTGCCCTGTTCCTGCGAGTATTCCACTTCCAGGTCTGAGACAGCCGTGCGCAGACCCGGCGACCAGTTGATCAGGCGCGGACCGCGGTAGATCATGCCCTTTTCGTACAGGTGCACGAACGCTTCGCGCACTGCACGCGAAAGGCCCTCATCCAGGGTGAAGCGCTCGCGATCCCAATCGCAGGACGCGCCCAGGCGGCGGATTTGCTGGGTGATGATGCCGCCGTATTTCTCTTTCCACGACCAGGCGCGCCGCACAAACTCCTCGCGGCCCACAGCATCGCGAGAGAGTCCTTCCTTGGCGAGCATCTTCTCCACCTGCAGTTGGGTGGCGATGCCGGCATGATCCGTGCCCGGCACCCATAGCGTCGGCACACCTTTCATACGGTTGTAGCGGATCATCAGGTCTTCCATCGAGACGAACATGGCATGCCCCAGGTGAAGTTCACCGGTCACGTTCGGCGGTGGAATGGAGATGACAAACGGCTTTTTCGTCGGATCGAAGTCCGGTTTGCGCGGGTCGTTGGCGGGTTTAAAATACCCGCTCTGTTCCCACCGCTGGTAGATGCGTTCTTCCACGGTGGAAAAATCGTACGTTTTCGGAAGCGTGCTTTCTGGCATGGTTTACCCCATTTAGTGTTATCGATGGTCTCCAGCCGGGATGGCTGGCAGCCATTAAGAACGAGACAATTTTACCGCACTCCTGCAAAAGAACCCTGGCAGGAAGATCACAACCTGGGCGGAAGACATACAATGACAGGCTTCATCGTTCCTCCGGTTAAATAAAAACGCCTTCCATCCAACGAGGACGAAAGGCCACCTTCCGCGGTACCACCTCAATTCGCCCGGCATGACCGGAGCGCTCTTCCCCGGACGATCATCCGGGCTGCGCTGTAACGGGCTTACCCGTGCCGTTCTACTTCCCGGTTGGGTTTCTTCGGCAGTCGCATGCCAAACGACTTCACCTGTCAGGCCCTGTGGAGGTTCTCACCCGGCCCTCCTTCTCTGCCAGCGCACGATCAGGCTACTACTTTTGGCGACCTTATAGGCCTATTGTACCCCGCCAGGCCCGGCCCGTCAACGGCATTAATCCTTCGAGGACGCCGCTTTCCTTCTTCGGTTGGTGGGCAGAGGTGCGTCTCACAAACTGGATGTGCGCTAACCATTAGAAAGTTGTATTGTTAATTCAGGTGGGGTAACAAGTCATTTTATCGCTTTTATCGTTTATTCATGCTTTTCTCTCGCATTTCTCCGTCCGCTTCGTCCTTTTTATTTGGGTGATCATAGAAAGGAACGGGTATTTCAATGGTTACCATACGGGATTTGCTGCGGGTCAAAGGGGATGATGTTTGGTCTGTCACGCCAAAAACCTGCGTGCTGGACACATTAATAGTCATGGCAGACAAGGGGGTTGGCGCGCTGCTCATCATGGAAGGCAGCCGGATCGCAGGCATTTTTTCAGAGAGAGACTTCGCCCGGGCCATCGCCAAAACCGGGCAGTGCATTCTGGACCATCCGGTCGGTGAGTACATGACCACACAGGTGGTCACGATCGAGCCGGACCAGTCCGTTGAGGAATGCATGCAGATGATGACCAGGGAGCATATTCGTCACCTTCCGGTCATGGAAGATCGTCGCCTGATTGGCTTGATCTCGATCGGGGACGTGGTTAGAGAAATCATATCCAGCAAAGAATCCACCATCGATACGCTGGAGAATTTTATCGAAGGGCGCGGATACGGGCACTGAGCACCTTTTTCAAGGCAAACAACCTGTCGAAATAATTCAAAGAGACGAGAGCTCATCGACAGCTCTCGTCTCTTAATAGTCGGATCAACCAGAACGAAGCCCGTCCAGGTTTACCGGTCAGGTTTGACGCCCACCCACAGAATATGTTCTGCGCCGTCCACCACCGCGGGGTCTTCGGCGGTCAGCAGCAGCACGCGCTGCCAGGCAGCCCACATTTCCGGGCGCTCTTCCGCCAAGCGGTTGGTAGCTGCCTCGCAACCGGAGGATAACCCCTGCAGCCCGCGCATGGCGCGTGTGCGCAGCCCGGCGCCTTCTGCCAGTGCGCGCAGTTCATCGGCGCGGAAGAAATGCCACATGGTTGCGGTCGGCCCGGTCAGGTTGCCGTCGCGCAGCACCTGCGGAATATCCTCGTGCAGCAGCTCTTCGCTCTGGTAATTGAGCATATAGCGCATCAACGCCAGCCGCCCCACCCCGGTGAGGAACAGCAGCCCCCCCGGTCGGGTGACCCGCGCCAGCTCGCGCACCACGCTTACGCGGTCTGCTTCCAGCGGCAGGTGCGTCAGGGGTCCGCCCAGGCACACCACCGCATCGAAACAATCCGCGGCAAAGCGGCTCAGGTCACGCAGGTCAGCCGTCTCGGCGCCCAGGAAGCACGCCTGGACCGATGCTGGTTCCTGCTGCATTTGTTGGGTCAAGAAATCCACCTGCACAGAAGAAAGATCCAGCATGTGCACCGGGAAACCGGCGCGAGCGAGCGCCAGGGCATAACGTCCCGGCCCGCCGCCCGC
>JACRAG010000206.1 GCA_016213455.1 Anaerolineae bacterium
ATGTTCGCCTGCTTCGGGTTGGCGATTTGGAAATGGATGCCGCGGCGCATAGCGCCCGGCTTGGGGGGCGTGAACTGGCGCTTTCTCCACGCGAATATGATCTACTCTATACCCTGGCGATGGACGCCGGCAAAGTGGTAACGTCATCGGATTTGCTCTCCCGCGTGTGGGGGCCTGAGTTTGTGGGAGAACCACAGGTGCTGTATGTGCATGTGCGCTGGCTGCGCGAAAAAATTGAACCCGACCCGCAAAACCCGCGCCGGCTGCTGACGGTTCGCGGGGTGGGGTATAAACTGGTGGAAGCATGATGAAAAGCCTGAGAACCCGACTTCTCTTCAGCCACCTGGCGCCGATGATGATCATCGTGCCCCTGGTGGGTTTTGTGTTGATCTATATGTTGGAAACCCGGGTACTGCTGCCGGCTTTTCTGCGCGCTTATTCGGGCAATGCCGCATTGGTGGCGGAGATCACCCAGGATCAAAAGCGCATCTGGGTCGACCCGATCTACGCGCAGACCATTCTTGCTCGGGTCAGTCCGCGGTTGCCAGCCCGGGTGATGTTTATTGCTGCGGATGGGCGGCTGATGGCCTCCAGCGACCCCAATGATCTCGAAAACCTGACGCGAGTGATCGTCGATTCCGCGCTGAAGGATGCCCAGGATGGGAATGTGGTCCAGCGGGTGTTCTATAACCGCACCCTGCAGGGCGAGGCGCTCGATATTTGGGAGCCTGTGATTGATGCGCAGTATGGCGTGATTGGGATTGTGCGCATCACCTATTCCTTTGCCAGCATCTCGGGAGAGTTTGTTCAGATGCGCACGGTGATTGCCGGGGTTCTGTTGTTGGGGTTGGCGGTCGGCGGCGGGCTGGGCTTGATCCTGGCGATGAGCATCAACCGTCCGCTTGCGCGCGTGACGGAAGCGGTCAATTCGCTGGCGGAAGGTCAACGCACGGCGGCGGTGGAGGAGAAAGGCCCGAGTGAATTGCGTTTGCTGGCGAAAGCGGTCAACAAACTGGTCGGGCAGCTGCGCAGCGTGGAGGAAAGCCGGCGCTATCTGCTGGCGAATGTGGTGCATGAGTTGGGCCGGCCTTTGGGTGCGCTGCGGTCAGCCGTTCAGGCGCTGCAAAAAGGCGCTGCAGCAGAACCGGAATTGGGCGGCGAGCTGTTGGCAGGCATGGATGGAGAGTTGGTGCGTCTGCAGAGCCTGTTGGGTGAGTTGACCCAGTTGAATGAGCAGGTGCTCGGCGCTGTCCAGCTGGATTGGCGTGAGATTCGCCTTGGGGATTGGCTGGTTGAACTGCTCTCTCCCTGGGAAAGCGCGGCAAAAGAAAAAGGGTTGCAGTGGAGCGATGAGGTGCCGGCATCCTTGCCAGCCCTTCAGGCTGATCCGGTACGGCTGGGCCAGGCGGTGGGGAATCTGTTGAGTAATGCGGTGAAGTTCACCCCTGCCGGTGGGACGGTGCGGGTTTCGGCAGGGCATGCTAATGAACAGGTGTGGATTGCGATTGAAGATGACGGTCCTGGAATCGCCGTGGAGGAACAAGCCAGAGTGTTTGATCCGTTTTACAGGGGCAACCAGGGCAAGCGTTTTGTGGAAGGCATGGGGTTGGGATTGTCCATCGCCCGCGACCTGGTAAAGGCTCACGGCGGCGAACTGACGCTGACATCGGAGCCGGGGAAAGGCAGCCGGTTTGTAATTACCTTATCCACCATACCGCCGAACCGTGAGCGGCACACGGCTGTTCGCAAAGTAGAGTGACAATCAAGGGGCAAATATTCTTTTGCCCCCTTTCCCTGAGGGGCCGGCGGCGAAGCCGCGGGGGTGGATTAAGGGCTAATCGCAGACTTTGCGAATAGCCCTGCGTGAGCGGCAGCGAAAAGATTGACAAAAAGCCTCTTTCACATAAAATTTCTTAACATACCCTTTTATTAATATCCTTTGATGGCAAACTTTTCGGCACGCATCGCGTATCGAATCGTGGCATTGGTGTTAAATTTACAGCGAGGAAATTATCCCATGGAACAAGCCGCAAAAATGAATACGCTCGTGCAGAATCGTGGGAGACGTGTCTCCCGGCGTGAACGGTGGTCCTGGTATTTCTATGATTTTGGTAACTCAGCCTATGCTGCTGTTGTCCTCCTGGCTGTATTTTCGGCTTATTTCAAGCAAACGGTGGTCGGCGGGGCAGAAGGTTCCCGGTTGTGGGGGCTTTCGGTGGGGATTGCCATGTTGGTGGTGGCGGTCACTTCACCTGTGCTGGGGGCGCTGGCAGATTTTACAGCAGCCAAAAAACGCTTGCTGGCATTATTCTCCGGCATGGCCATCATCTTCACGGCCTTGCTCTTTTTTATCCAAAAGGGTGATATCTGGATGGGCATGTTGTTCTTCATCCTGGCTGAAATAGGTTATCGGGGAGGCCAGGTCTTCTACAACGCGCTCTTACCGGAAATAGCCCATCCCGAAGAAATGGGCCGGGTATCTGGGAACGGTTGGGCGTTTGGGTCCTTTGGCGGTATCGTGTGCCTGGTGATTGTTCTGGCCCTGATCACGTTTGTGAAAGGGGCGTTCGTCATCCGCTTATCCTTCCTCATCACGGCGGTATTCTATTTGCTTTCCACCATTCCATTGTTTGTCTTCTTGCGTGAACGGCAGATTCCTGAACCCCTTCCGGTAAAAGAAAACTACGTCTCCTATTCCTTCAAAAAACTTGCCCAAACCTGGTCGCATGCCGGTCAATATAAGCAGTTTGTCCTTTTCCTGGCGGCTTTTCTAATAATGAATAACGCCATCATGATGACGATGGATTTTGCCGGCATTATTGGATCCGTATTGTTCAGCATGACACAGCAGCAGCTGATCATCTTCATGATCATCGTGCAGGTGACCAGCGTCATGGGTGCGTTTGTGCTGGGAAAAGTGGTCGACCGCTTGAGCACCAAACGCGCGCTGGCTCTTTCTCTGGTCGGGATGATCGTGGCTTGCAGCCTGATCATCATTGTTGACTCTTTGACGGCGTTTTATCTGATTGGCGCACTGGCAGGTTTTGCGTTGACCGGTGTGCAGTCTGTCAGCCGGACGGCAGTCGGACAGCTGGCTCCGGAAAACAAATCCACCGAATTTTTTGGCGTCTATTCCCTGGTCAGTCAAATCTCCGCGTTTACCGGTCCGGCGATCTACGGCTTCCTGGCTACCTCGATTGCGCTTTCGCGCGAACGGGCAGGTTGGGAAGTACTGGCTGCCGAGCAATCCGGGATGCGCCTGGCGGTTGGCGCCATGCTGGCGTTCTTGGGTGTGGGCTTGATCGTGCTGCTGCTGGTGAAGAACTGGCAGAAGAAGCCGGCTGTCCAGTAAAGGGAAAGGCGCATGGTCAACACAGCAATCACCTATCCCCGCCGGCGCGCCATTCGATCGATCTTGAAGTTGGGTATCAATGTTGCGCTGCGGGTGTTTGCCGATGTGCAGATCATTGGTAAGGAGCATTTTCCCAAAACCGGTCCGCTGTTGATGATTGGCAATCATTTCAGCTTTTTGGATCCGGTTGTGTTCATCGGACTTGCACCTTACCCGATGGAATTTGTGGGCGGGCCAACCACCCCCAACGCGCCTGGATGGGCAGAACCCTTCCGAAAAGCTTACGGCATCGTCCAAATCCGGCGCGGCGCTTCCTCTCGGGAGGGCTTGTTGGAAGCCGAAAGCGTTCTGAAAAATAACGGTGTGCTGGGTATCTTCCCGGAGGGCGGAAGTTGGGCGACCGTGTTGCGCCCGCCACGCCCAGGCGTGGCGCTGCTGGCGGTGCGCACCCCGGCGCGCATTCGTCCCATCGGTTTGGAAGGATTGAATGATGTCTTGCCGTTCGCCAAACAAGGCAAACGCGCCAAAGTGACCATCCGGGTTGGCGAGCCTTTCGGACCGTTTTCCATCAAGGACCGCAGCGTTTCCTTGCGAGAGCAGATGGATGAGATTGGTCACGAGATGATGCGCCGGGTTTCGGCGTTGATTCCGCCGGAACAGCGCGGATTCTACTCGGAAGATCCAGCCATCCGGGAAGCCGCGAAAGGCACCGAAATTTATCCCTGGGAATTTGTTTCAGAATAACGAAAACCGGCATAACCACAGACCGCGAAATCCTGTAAAGGTTCGCGGTCTTTTTTTTCGTAGTTATCCCAAAACTGAATTCGATGAGCAATGTGGTTAATTTTGGACTGGGTTCTTAAGCAAACCATAAGGTTTCCATAGGTTTCGCTTAAAGTCGCCAGGATAACCGGCGGGTATGATCCTATCAGATGTTAAGTTACCGCCGGATTGTGCGCGGGTTACCCGCACAACCGATGAAATTGAGAAAAAGCAACAAATGGAGGTCAAACCATGATTGCCAAACGAAAAACGCCAATGACCGTATCGATGATGGTCATCCTCTTACTGGCTCTTTCCGCGTGCGGCGTCCTGCCATCGGTGGGCGTCCTTCCCAAGCAACAGGGCAACCCAGTCCTGAGCGAAAATGTTCAGCCCGCGAAAGTGCTGGAGAAACCTGCGCTTGCCGATGCGGGGCAGCTTGCCGCGTATGAAGGCACCCTCGAGCAGGTTTACGCTGATGTGAATCCTTCGGTGGTGAGTATCACCGTGACCGCGAACGTCACCAGCGACACCAGCACTTTGCCGCTACCCGGTCTTCAGGTACCTGGCGGACAGCAGGAAGGGCAGGGTTCGGGTTTTGTGTGGGATACGCAAGGCTACATCGTGACCAATAATCATGTCGTGGAAGGTGCGACAGACATCACCGTCACTTTTAGCGACGGCAGCACCGCCAAAGCCAAACTGGTGGGCGCCGATCCTGACAGCGACCTGGCAGTGATCAAGGTGGACTTGCCCGCGGATCAACTCAAACCGGTTGTTATGACGGATTCGGATGCCGTAAAAGTTGGTCAATTAGCCATTGCGATCGGTAATCCGTACGGCTTGCAGAATACCATGACGGTGGGCATCATCAGCGCGTTGGGCCGCACGTTGCCCGTGGAGAGCGGTACAAGCGCGGGGTTCTCGATCCCGAATGTGATCCAGACCGATGCAGCCATCAATCCGGGAAACTCGGGTGGTGTCCTGCTCAACTCAAACGGGGAAGTCCTGGGTGTGACTTCTGCGATAACCTCAACTTCCCGCTCCAATTCAGGCATTGGTTACGTGGTGCCTTCCAACACGGTCAGCCAGGTGGTTCCGGTGTTGATCAAAGGCGGCAAATTTGAGCACAGCTGGCTCGGCATCAGCGGCGGCACCTTGAACGCGAACCTGATTGAGGCGCTCAAACTGCCGTCCGATCAACGCGGTGTGCTGGTCGCGGAAGTGGTGGACGGCAGCCCGGCTTCAAAGGCAGGCCTGAAGGCTGCGCAAGGTGAGGTACAGATCAACGGCACGGCTTATCCGACCAGCGGGGACGTGATCACCGCCATCAATGGACAGGTGGTCGAAAAAATGGAGGACTTGATCAGCTACCTGGGCAGCAACACCTCGGTTGGCGACAAGATCAGCCTGAACGTTCTGCGCGATGGAAAACAATTGACGCTCGATGTGACGCTGGCGGCTCGTCCGACCCAATAAAGACAAAATTTCTCCTCCTACAGTGAAAGGCAGCCCCGGGATTTTCCGGGGCTGTCTGATTTAATTGCAACAGAGCGCTTCCGTTACAGATTACGTACAAAGATTGCTCATCATTTTGTCTATTGTTTAGTCAATTCGTATAATAAATTCACCTGGACTCATGGATGGATCGTACATTGGAGGAGGCGTCATGGATGTGTGGATTGCCCTGCTTGGTCTGATAGGGGGATATCTGATTGGTTCGATATCCTTTGTTCGTCTGGTAACACGCCTGGTCGCGCCGGATACAGATCTGAATAATGTCGAATTGGATACGGCGGATGGCTCCAAATACAAATTGTCCGGTTATGGCGCTACTACTGCCTCGGTCAAATTGGGTGGAAAGGTGGGATGCGCCATCGGCATTCTGGATGTTCTCAAGGCATTCCTCCCGGCTGTGGCGCTGCGGGCCCTCTATCCCGACCAACCTTATTTCCTCTTGACTGCGTTTGGCGCAGTCGCGGGGCATATCTGGCCGGTATTTTACCAATTCAAAGGTGGATGGGGCATTTCGCCCATCTATGGCGGCATGTTTGCCATTGATCCTATCGGCGCATTGGTTTCGGCGCTGCTGGGCAATGGCTTTGGCATGCTGGTTGTGCGCGATTTTTTGGTGGCTTATCTGGCTGGCCCCTGGATCATGATTTTTTGGCTGTGGATCCGGACTGGCAACGGGCTGTTTGTTGCCTGGTCGATTGCAGTCAATGTCTTGTTCATCCTGGCGTTGATCCCAGAGCTGCGCGTGTATTTGCGCGATAAAAAATCCGGCAAAGTGGACATGCGCAGCAGTATGGCGAGTATTCCGATGGGGCGCGGCATGCAAAAAATTATGGATAAACTCGGCCTGGATAAAAAGTAAACACACATGGGTAATGTAGTTGACCTGACCGCAAAGAAAATCCCTGACTCCATCGGCAACAAAGCGTTGGGCTTACGCCGGCTGCAGGCAGCTGGGTTTGGCATTCCTCGCAGTTGGGTGGTGACCTGGGAGGCTTATCAGCGTTATCTGCGCAATGACTTGAGCCTGATCCCCGAATTGCAGAAAGAATTGAGCGGCATCGTCGAAGCAGAAAAGGCCTATGCGGTGCGGTCATCTGCCTCAGTGGAAGACAGCCTGGAGCAATCTTATGCCGGGCAATTCAAATCTGTGCTGGATGTGCGCGGGGTGGATGCGGTGATTCAAGCGATCTGGTCCATCTGGGCGACGGCTTCATCCAGTGCGGTCACCACCTATCTGGAACGACGCAATCAAAGCAATGTCGATTTCAAGATGGCGGTGATTGTGCAGGAGATGGCACCTACACAGTTCGCCGGGGTGGCATTCAGCCGCAACCCGATGACCGGCGCTGATGAAATCATCATTGAAACTGTGCCTGGGCGCGGAGACCGGCTGGTGCAGGATGGTGTGACGCCGCTGCAGTGGACGCACAAGTGGGGCAGTTGGATTGTCAGGCCGGGGGAAGCCCAACAAAGCGAGCCGGCTGCCGCTGCGGTGGTCGAAGGCGTCAAGAAAATCGCTGCCGCGATGGCGTCGAATGTGGATCTCGAGTGGGCTTTCCACGATGGAGAAGTGACCTGGCTGCAAATGCGCGAGATCACCTCGCTTAAGAATCTCAACGTGTATTCCAATCGCATTTCACGCGACATGCTGCCGGGCATGATCAAGCCGCTCATCTGGTCGATCAACATCCCCCTGGTCAACAGCGCCTGGATTCGGGTGCTGGAAGAGGCGGTCGGGCGGACGAATCTCAAGCCGGATGACCTGGCGCATGCTTTTTATTATCGGGCTTATTTCAATATGAGCGCGCTGGGGAAAGTCTTCAATCAGCTAGGTTTTCCGTCGGAAGGATTGGAGATGATGGTTGGCAGCGCGCCGAAAGACCAATCCCGACCGGTCTTTAAATTCCGACCCAAGATGGCCCTGCTGGCGCCGCGCATGTTGGTTTTCAGTGTTCATAAATGGATTTTTGGCGCGAAAATGAAACGGGCTATGCCAAAATTGCACGCGCGCATCTCGAGCATTTCCAAGGAGCTTCTCCATACCCTCACCGATGCGCAGGTTTGGGAGAGGATCGCTGCCCTGGAAGCAGAGCTGCGCGAGACTGCCTATTACAATATTGTCGGACCGTTATTAATGAGCATGTATAACCAGATGCTCAAACGCCAGTTGAGGAAACTGGATGTGGATTATGAGAGCTTTGACCTGACAGCAGATTTTCCAGAGATCAATGCGTATGCGCCGGATTCGTTTTTGCGCAGCCTGCGGGCCAAATATTCCGCGTTGTCGGTCGAGGCGAAGGAAAGAATCGCTGCGGGGGGTATGGCTGAATTGGAACTCCTCCCCGAGGCGCAGTCTTTACGCACAGGGTTGGAAGACTTCATGCAGCGATTTGGCCACCTGAGCGATTCGGGGAATGATTTCTCTTTCCCGCCCTGGCGCGAAACACCTGGTTTGGTGCTGGGCATGGTGGTGAACTATCCGGATCATACCGATACCAGAAATACCAGGATCAAGTTCAACGATCTGCCTAAAAAGAAACGACCGGGCCTGTTTTATCGCCGGGCGCGGGAGTTCCGGTTGCTGCGCGAGCAGATCAGTTCGCTTTATACCTATGGGTATGGCCTATTCCGTGTGTTTTATCTTGAACTTGGCCGCAGGTTGGTGGATCGGGACCGGCTGGATGCACCCGAAGACATTTTCTATCTGACCCGACAGCAGGTAGCGGAAGCGTTGCAGTCAGGCGATTCGGCTCACTGGCGCGAGATCGTCGCCGGGCATAAACAGGAGATGGAGCGCGTGCGCGACTTCAACTTGCCGCAAGTCATCTATGGTGAACAGCCCCCGCCTGCCGGACAGCTGGAAGGTGAACAGTTGACCGGCATGCCCACATCGCGCGGTTATTATGCCGGCTGTGTGCGTGTCGTTCAGGGTTTGGGAGATTTTGCCAAAGTGCAGCCAGGGGATGTGCTGGTGGTGCCCTATTCGGATGTGGGCTGGACGCCGCTCTTCGCGCGGGCGGGTGCGGTGGTAGCCGAGTCGGGCGGTATGCTGTCGCATGCTTCGATTGTGGCGCGAGAATACAATATCCCGGCTGTGGTGTCCGTCAGCGGCGCCATGCGGCTGCGAGATGGCATGCACATTGCCGTCGATGGTTACCGGGGGATTGTGACCGTCGTGGCAGATTGACGCTTGACCAATTGAACAAATGTACTATAATGAGGTTGGGCACCGCACAGAATCTTTGATATATAATAAACACACAACTGATAGGAGAATCGAATGGCCCGCAAATCCCAACCCCAGTCTTCATTACCTACTTCGAACTCGATGGATGAAGCCCGTCGAGCCGTTTTGGATAAAGCACTTGGCGACATCACCAAACGCTACGGCGAAGGCGCCATTATGACGCTGGGGGAGGCCCAGCATATGCATATCGAGGCGATCCCCACCGGCTCGCTCTCCCTTGATATTGCGCTGGGTGTGGGCGGAATCCCACGCGGGCGCATCACCGAGATCTACGGTCCCGAGTCATCCGGTAAAACCACCATCTGCCAGCACATCGTGGCTGAGGCGCAAAAGACCGGCGGGCTGGCGGCATATATTGATATGGAACATGCGCTGGACCCGGCTTACGCCGCCAAATGCGGTGTGGATATTGATAACCTGTTGATCTCGCAGCCGGATACCGGTGAGCAGGCGTTGGAAATTGCCGAAACCCTGGTGCGTTCCGGTGCGGTGGACGTGGTGGTGATTGACTCGGTCGCCGCGCTGGTGCCGCGGGCTGAGATTGAAGGCGACATGGGCGATGCGAGCATGGGTATGCAAGCGCGCTTGATGTCTCAGGCGCTGCGTAAACTTTCCGGCGCCATCAGCCAGACCAAGACGTCGGTGATCTTCACCAACCAGCTGCGCCAGAAGATCGGCGTGATGTTTGGCAACCCGGAGACCACCCCGGGTGGCATGGCGTTGAAGTTCTATGCTTCAGTGCGCCTGGACGCCCGCCGCATTCAGTCCATCAAGGTTGGCCCGGAAATCATCGGCAACCGGGTGCGGGTGCGGGTGGTCAAAAACAAGGTGGCTGCGCCTTTCCGCACGGCCGAGTTCGACATTATGTACAACGAAGGCATTTCAACGGAGGGTGATGTGATCGATCTGGCGACAGGTCTGGATATCATCACCAAACGCGGCGCGTTCTTCTCCTATGGCGATATCCGCCTGGGCCAGGGCCGCGAAAATGCCAAGGAATTCTTGCGCCAGAACAAAGAGATCTCCAAAGAAATCGAAATGGCTGTGCGCCAGCGCGCTTTGAGCGGTGAACTGCCGCTCACCATTGCCGGTGACGGTGATGACTCCGATAGTGAATAGAATCGTGACGCGCCGCCCGGTTATCCTG
>JACRAG010000207.1 GCA_016213455.1 Anaerolineae bacterium
ACATGGCGAAGGATGATCCGGGCGCTCTCCTCGGGTTCCAGATCATCATGGGTGTTGAGCTTGGCACCTTCCTGGTTCTCAATGAAGAAAGATGGGTTGAGAGCTTTGCCAGCATCATGGTACAAACCGCCGACGCGTACCAGCATGGCATCTGCACCAATTTTTTCAGCGGCTTGCTCAGCCAGAACGGCAACCTGAAGACTGTGCTGGTAACTGCCCGGTGCGTTTTGAAGGATAAATTGCAATAGAGGGTGATCGGGACGGGAAATTTCCAGCAACTGGATGGCGGTTGTGACGCCCACCCATTGAGAGAATCCATATTGGAAAAGGAGGCTGAGGCTGGCGGAGGCAAATCCATTCACGAATACCGCAGCAATGAGTGTGACGAAGCCGTTGAGATCCGTGTAAGGGTTGGATAAACGATAAGCCAGGGTGGTTGCGGAGCCGGTCAGGGCTATGGCAAGACCCGCCCAGAAAAAGTTGCTGATCCGCTGACCTTTGCCGAGGACCAAAACGCTGATCATGGAACTTAATATATAAAAAGAAGTCAGATCCAACGCATTTGGCATACCGAAGGCTGTCAGCAAAGAAAGTACCAGGCTGAAAATAAGACTCAGTTCCAGGTTAAAAAGAATCGCAACGGTCAATGCAAAAGCCGGAATTGGGAATATGTATGGAATGACAACGCGGTTTGGTATGACGAAACGGGCAAGAAATAAAAATACCAAAAACAGAATGCAAAGGAGGAACAAGCCTCTTAAGTTATTTTCGAAGGATAGTTTTCGACGGTTGAAGTACAGGGCCAGAAATATCGATGCGGTTGCCACAAGGGCCAGCGCTGAAAAGTAATCCTGGGTTGTGGTTTGTGAGCGGACCAGGTTGTATTGGACCAGCGCTTCCCAAATGAGGGGGCTAATCACCTGACCACGGTTGATGATGGTCTCGCCGGCGATGTACTTTTTGGTCACCGGCGAGACTTTGTCTCGGGCTTCCTGGCGAGCCTGTTGCGTCAAGCTCTCTTCCAGCAGGCTGTTGGCGGTGATAAATGGCGTGACGAGCGTGTTAACGATACTCGCCTGATCCTGGGGGAGGGTGAAACTGATCAGCGTTGGAATGCGCCGGACGGCATCCCGCGTTTGGTCATCGCGAATGGTATCGCGCATCACGGCTTCCAGGACAGCCAGCGATTCGCGGCTGACGGCTTCCCAGCGCACTTCATTGAGCGAAAGAATGGCGAGTGCATCCGGCTCGGTTAACTTGAGGTTTTCCAGCAGGGCAAGGTCCGCCAACTTTTCTTCGATGGAGGCATAACCATCAAATCGCACAGCATCGATGAAATTTAACGCGGTGCGTAAATGTTCGAGTTGTTTTCTGGAGATGGCAGGATCGGCGGGCAGGTAAACCAAACCGACCCGCTGTTCAGCATCACTGCGGGCCTGGTTGGTGAGAAGATCGCTGACATATTCCAATGTATAGGGGGCCTGGATTTCCTGCTGGGCTACATCGCCTGCTGATAGCGTGTACGAGGATGGGCGAGTGGCGCCTGGCTGTACCAGAATGACGAAAGCCAGTAGGGAGGTGCCAACCCAGACCAGGGCGTTGATCCATCTCCGGTTCCTGGCGTTCAAATAACGCTCTTTGAAGCCGGTTGTGGTGCCCATTTATCCAGCGAGAATCTTTTTGACAGCCTGGCTTACTTTGTCCCCAGCGGCCCGCCCTTGAATTTTGGGCAGAAGGACTTTCATCACTTTGCCCATATCGGAAGGGGCCGTGGCGCCAGCTTCGGCGATTGCTGCTCGCACCAGGGTTTCCAGTTCTGTATCGGAAAGCTGCGAAGGGAGAAATTTCTCAATCACAGCAATCTCTTGGTTGACTGCTTCTTCCAGGTCCGGTCGTTGCGCTTTCCGAGCATCCTCAATCGATTCCCGGCGAGATTTCATCTCTTTTTGGAGAATGGAGGTGATCGCTCTCTCGTCCAACGCCTGGCCTTTTTCGATTTCGGCGAATTTAATCGCGCTGACAATCATGCGAAGTGTTCGGGTGCTGATTTCATCGCGCGCCCGCATCGCTTCACGAAGTGCATTTTCAATGTCTTGTCTGTTTGGCATGGCTTTATTATACCTCGCCGGATGACATCCGCCTTCATTCATCCAGGCAAACCATCTGCTTGATGTTGTTGAACGTGGATTCGCCAATCCCTGGCACATTCATTAATTCTTCAATGCTCTTGAAGCCATTGTGTTCGTTTCGAAAGTTGATAATGTCTTTTGCTCTGGTTTCTCCAATACCGGGTAGTTTCATCAGATCTTCGACTGAGGCCGTGTTGATGTTGATACGAACCCCTGATTGGTCCTGTCCATCATCAACAGACATGGGCGGCGCCGGCTCACTATTTGATGGGATATGAATCTTCATCCCATCGCGCAATGAAGCAACGAGGTTGGTCCCCGCTAGGTTAGCATCTTCGTTGACGCCGCCGGCTGCTTTGACAGCATCCTGAACCCGGGAATCCACAGGTAGTTCGTAGACCCCCGGGTTGGCAACGGCTCCGTCAATGTGGATCAGGATAGGCGCAAGAGTAGGTAATGGATCAAGGACAATAGGCTCCCCGGAAGGTGTGCGACTGACGAGAAAAATCGCCGATGTGATGGCTACTCCAGCCAGTACACCCAGGGCAACTTGCGCCCATACAGGCCAACCTCGTTGATCCATGATCCCCCCTTTACAAAATCTAGCTGGCGGTTTCCTTTTCTCGCATCGCCTGGAAGGCACAAATAGCCACTTCCACCATTTTTTCGTCGGGTTCACGGGTGGTCAGGCGCTGCAAGGCTAAATTGGGCTTGACCAAAATTTTGATGACCGGGTTGTCGATGTAATTGGCTGTAAAGCGGATATATTCATACGCCAAGCCCGCTAACAACGGCAATGCCACAACCCGGCTGAGGATGCGAACGATCGGATCCATCGGTCCGAGCAAAGTGAATATGATGATCGAGAAAATCACCAGGGTGAGCAGGAATGCAGTTCCGCAACGCGGGTGTTCCAGTGAGTAACGGATGACGACAGAAGGCTTGAGTTCGGCTCCGTCTTCAAATGCGTTGATGGTTTTGTGTTCTGCACCGTGGTAGGCGAAGACCCGTCCAATTTCGGGGATCCGACCGACCCCCCAGATATATCCGACAATGATGATCAGCCGGATTAAACCCTCAATCAAATTGCCAACCAGCGCAGATGCATTCAGAGCACGTTCTACCAGATGGGCCAGAAATGCGGGCGCGGCAAAAAATAGGCCGGCGGCGATGAGCAGAGAAAGTGCGACGGTCAGCGCCATTGACCCGCCTTCCATTTTCTCTTCTTCGGGCGCTTGCAGGTTGGCTGATTTGGTCAGGAAGCCCATGCCTAACCCAAGGGCATCCCACAAACTAACGATCCCGCGCAGGAATGGCAACTTGGTCCATCCTTGCCGGTATATCCCTTTCAGTTCTTCAGTTTCGAGGACAATCTGATCATCCGGGGCGCGCATGGCTGCCACAGCGTAGCGGCTGCCACGCATCATCACCCCTTCGATTAAAGCCTG
>JACRAG010000199.1 GCA_016213455.1 Anaerolineae bacterium
GCAGCGGTTCCACCCAGCCGGCAGCCATCACACCCGGGTCTGTCACTACCAGCACTTTGCGCGCGCCAAAATTGGCCGCATAGCGGCCAGCCAAAAAACGCGCGCCCACGCCAAAGACAAATTCCGGGCTGACAAATTTTCTCAGTTCCATGAAACTCCACATCCCATTAAGAATCCGGCGAGTTTGATATCCAGATTCTATTATGGATGTTTTTGGGTGCAGAAGACAAGTTAAATGCCATTAAATCGCAATAAAAAAGAAAAATCCAGCGGATTGTGCAACCTTTGGGCCATTTGCTGCCCTGTCTTCACCGTTTCCGTCGCAACCAGGCCCGTGCTTCATCCGCCCGGTCCAGGGCAAAGCCTGCCAGGCGAGTCCAGCCGGGTAGCAGGGCTTCCAAAGGCAGACCGTACTTTGCGAAGGTGTCCACCCGCGCAGTTCCCGGTTGGTGCATGGAGACTTCGTGCGCCAGCGTGCCGCCCCAATACAGACTCAGCGAAAGCAGGTAGCCCAGGCGGGCAAGGGGTTCTTCGCCGTCGCAGCCGGCGTCACGCAATCCGGCCTGGTAGCCATCCAGCACGGCACGCTCCAGGTCTGCTGCCTGCGCCGGGTCCACCGCAAAATACGACAGGCTGGTGCCCACCAGTTGACCCAGGTCATTGCCCAGCCCGCCGGGTCCGCAAAAGGCCCAGTCGATGACCGTCAATTCCACCGGCCCCTCTTCGTTTTTTCGCAGCGCCAGGTTGCGGTGGTGTGCGTCGTTGTGGCACAACACGTGCGGCAGGCGCCGGTTGGCGGAGAGAAAATCCTCTTTTTCGGCCCACAGCCGCAGTACCTGAGCGCGCAAATGCACGTCAAACACCTGCTGGATGATGGGCACCTGCCAGGCATTTTTTGGCGAATCCGGGTCGATGAAGCGCGCCCACCAGCCGTCGCCGGCATAAAAACTGTCAAAGAGGGAAGCGCACAGCCAGGGCAAGTCGGGTACGGGCTGCCCGGTCCGGTAGGCGCCGGCAAAGCGCCCCAACTGCCGGGCTGCGCGCTGAAAGTCACTCAGGCTCCAGCCTGCCTGCCCGACCCCAGGGATTTCTTCCATCCAGATCCAGGCGCGATCGTCCCATTCATTCACGCCAAAGCAGCGCGGGGAACGCACACCCCCGGGCAGGTCGGCCAGCAGGCTGGTTTGATAGGCCAGCGCCTCCCGCCGCCAGTAACACAATTCCTGCGGGTCAAGACAATCCTCACCGGGCCGGAGCACAACCTTCAGCACGACCGAAAAAGGCAGGCCGCCGGCGTGCCCGCTGATGCGAAACAGCCCGCCAGTGGTTTCAACCGCAGCCGCATGCTGCAGCGGCGCATCCTGCCAATCGGTCAGGGGTGCATCCGGCCTGTCCAGGCAGCAGCGCACCGCCCCGCCGAGCAAGCCGCTCCAGTCAGGATGGTCGTTAATCATGCTGAGTCAGGGTGGCGCGCCGGTGGGTTCAGTCCCAGCCGGGGCCGCGCGGCGCTGATCCAGGCGATGACCCCCAGGCTGAGCAGGGTCAACCCCACGGAGGCGATGAGCAGGCCGGTGTACAGCGGGTCGGCGCGGTTGGCAGCCACCCACTGGCTGCGCTGGATGTCAAAGGGCACAAACGTTGCGGCCATTTTCGCCAGGTTCCACAGGTCCATGTGTTCCAGCAGGTCCGAGGCCAGCAGAGCCAGCGGCGCAAAAGAGACCAGCCGGGCCGCGCGCGGCAGACCGCGCCGGGTGAGGAGCTGCTGGCCTTCGGCGGCTGCCAGGAAGAGCAGGAAAAGGAAGGGCGCCAGGAACAGGCGCGACCCGACCCGCTCGCCATCCAGCATGGGAATTTGCAGCATGAAGATGGCCCGGTACAGCCGGCCAATGGACAGCACAGCCAGCACCAGGCAGGGCCAGGCCAGCGCCCAAAAGCGGGTGATTTGCAGGCTGCGCATCCGCCAGGCGGCTACCAGCCCGCCGGCGATGAGCAGCAACCCGGCCCAGCCGATGTAGTAGTCGAATTCCCACCAGGCAATGTAGGGACTCAACTGCTCCATCAATGCCACCGTCTGGGAGGGCGAGACCAGCGTCAGCAGCCCGCGCAGCAGCTCATTCAGGCTGGGGAAGCCGCCAAAATAGCGGAAATCCAGCTCTTTGGCCACCAGCGCCGCCGGCAGCAGGCGAAACAGCCCCACCGCCACGCACGCCGCGCCGCCCGCGAAGCAGATGCGCAGCAGGCGCGGGGTGAACAACCCCAGCAGACCGAGGAACATCAACATCAACACGTAATGGTGATAGCCGCCTTGCAGCAGCACAACCAGCGCCAGCAGGCTCAGGCGCAGGATCCATTTCCAATCCGGCTGCGGTGATTCTAATAATTGAAAGACCAGCGCGATAAAGAAAGGCCACAGGAAATAGGCCATCCAGGTGGCGTGTCCGCTGGCAAGGTGGCCGACAATGTGCCCGTTCAGGTTGAAGAGCAGGAACAGTGCGCTGAAAACCGCCAGCCCCAGGCGGCAGGTTTTGCGTACCAGCAGCAAACCGGCGAAACCCGCACTGTAGAGCAGGAAGAAGTTGAGCAGCAAAAATGCGGCGGGGGGCATCACCGCCAGCAGCAGGTACTGCGGTGAAAGCGGCACATCCGGTATGGCTAGAAAACGGTCGCTGACCCCTTTCATGCCCAGCGGGAGCAGGGTGTGCAGGGGAGCCATGCCGCGCTGCAGTGCGTCCTGCATCACATACAGGCGCGTCGCGGTGATCTCTCCCCAATCCAGGATGTCCAGCGGAATGTCGCCCCATTGGAAGAACTGCCCCCACTGGTACAGGCCGACCAGGTAAAGCGCGCCAAGCCACACGCGATCCACCACCCGTCCGATCCAGGAATCGCCGGGCATGAACCAGTGGTCGAAAACTTGTTGAAGGAGGAAGCGCAATCGCATCATCGCCGTGTTTCTACCCCTGCATGGTGTGAAAATCCAGGCTGTGTTGGCACCATCCACCAGCCCCGTGAACCAACTATAGCATACACCGGTCCAGCGAAGGACGGGTAATCCATCAAATGGGGAAGTTCTCCCGCCCTGCCGGGCTTCGCAATGACATGCGGGGTGGGCGTCGGGTAGGTTGGGTGCAGGGCGGTCACGGCACCCCAAATGACACTGCTTACTTCGCCCGAAACCCAACATCCGGGTAGATGTGTTGGGATTCGGGCGCAAAATGATCCGTAGGGGGGCCAAGACTCTGCGCGCCCTTATCCCAACCTACGGGAGAAGCGCAGAGATCGCCACACTCGCCCGGGGGGCTCGCTCGCGATGACATGTTTGGGGGGTGTCGTTGCGAGTCGGGTAGGTTGGGTGCAGGGCGGTCAAGGCACCCCAAATGACACGATATACTCCGCCCGGAACCCAACATCCGGGTAGATGTGTTGGGATTCGGGCGCAAATGAAACGCTGCGGTCTAGGATTCTGCGCGCCCTTCTCCCAACCTACGGGACAAGCGGAAAGATCGCCACGCTCGCCCGGGGGGCTCGCTCGCGATGACATGTTTTGGGGGTGTCGTTGCGAGTCGCCTCCGCAGGAGGCGGCGAAGCAATCTCCGACGCGGATGGTTACACAGC
>JACRAG010000200.1 GCA_016213455.1 Anaerolineae bacterium
GAAGAAGATGCGCGCCTGCGGGTTAGCCAGCACGCCGGTGATCAGCTCGCGCCAGCCGGCGCGCCGCTCCCCCACGGCAGCCGCGGCAGGCGTCTCGCCGGGTTTGCTGCGCGGCTCCAGCCCCAGCAGCCCCAATCCGCCCAGCCCCAGGGCCAGCAGCGCCACCACTTCAAACGCCAGTTTGAGCGTCTCGGGCGAATACTCGCGCAGCAGGCGGCTCAGCCCGGCGGCGGTGAGGATGATGCCGACGATCATCATAAACCACATCACCGACACGGTGCGTGAGCGGCTCTTCTCCCCGGAAATCTCGGAAGCCAGCGACAGGTAGGACACTGAAGCCAGGTTGAAGCCCATGCCCCATGCGCCAAATACCAACAGGCTCAACACCAGGCCGAGAAAGGGCTGATCGGGCATGAGGAACACCGCCTGCGGAGCCAGCGCCACGCCCGCCACGCACAGCGCCAGACCGGCGAGGATATAGGGCGAGCGCCGCCAACCCAAAACCGGGTGCCGGTCGGAGTAGGAACCGATCAACACCTGCAGGGGAGAGAGAATGTAAGGTAAAGACGCCAGGATGGCGACCAGTGTCGCTGAAAGCGCCAGTTCTTTAATCATCACGCGGTTGAGCGTGGAATTGATCGGCACAAGGGTCATCGCCACGGCGACATGGATGAGGCCTAATTGAATGCGTTTCCGCAGCATGGTTGGCAGGTCCTTTCGTATACGGCAAGTATAAGACAACCCCGCTCCAATTTCAAACCAAGGGCTGTACGCCACGGGTGGCTCCGAACCGGATTTTGTCCCATTCAATCCTTCCTCGGATCACCAGACAAGGGCGTATAATTCTGCTCGAATGAACATCCCCACCGCCCTCACGCCCTTTCGCCGCAGCCGCACCACCTGGCTGGGCTACGCCATGCTGGGTTATCACACCCTGCTGCAGGCGCTGATCAGCGCCATTGTGCCCTTTTTGCGCGCCGAGTTGAACCTCAATTACGCGCGCGCCGGCAGCTACATGAGCGCCAACGCCGCCGGCATGATGCTGGCGGGCCTGATCGGCGACCGGCTGACTCGCCGTTTTGGGCGCAAGCGCTCGCTGTGGGGCGCCGCCGCTGCCACGGTGTTGGGGCTGGGCCTGCTGCTGTTGGGACGCGCCGAGTGGATCACTCTGCTGGGGGCTTTCGCCTGCGGTCTGTTTGGCAGCACGACCATGGTGGTGGTGCAAATCCTCATGGCGGACGAGCACGACGAACACGCGCCCATCGCCCTGTCCGAGGCCAACGTGGCTTCGGGAATCGGCTCCTTCCTGTCTCCCCTGCTCGCCAGCGGCGCCGTTGCCCTGGGCCTGGGCTGGCGGGCTGCGCCGGGCGCCGCCCTGATCCTGCTGGCGTTGGTGGCCCTGGTATTTGGCTCCGCCACCTTCCCACCCGCCAAAAGCGGAGCCAAAAACCCGCGCGGGCACCTGCCAGGCTCCTTCTGGTTGATGTGGGGCGTGTTGTTCCTGTCCGTGGCGGTGGAATGGTCGGTCATTTTCTGGAGCGCTGACTTCATGGAGAAAATCGGCGGCGTGCCGCGCACCGCTTCCGTGCTGCTGCTCAGCGTTTATTTCGGCGCGTCGATCCTGGGACGTTTCGCCACCAGCCGGCTGGTGCGCCGCTTCCCGCCGCTTCAACTGCTGCTGGCGCAGCTGCTGGTTTCCGCGGTGGGCATCCTGCTGGTCTGGCTGGTCCCGCTGACCCTGGTGCGCATCCTCGGGCTGGCGGTGTGCGGACTGAGCGTCGGCACGCTCTTTCCGCTGGGCGTAGCCCAGGCAGTTGGCGCAGCGGAACCGCAAAATGCCAGCCTTGCCAGTGCGCGCGCCACCCTGGCAGCCGGGGCAGCCATCTTCACCGCGCCGCTGGTGATGGGCTGGGCTGCCGATTTCACCGGCATCCGCGCCGCCTACGGGCTGACGCTGATCCTGCTGGCTGCCGCGCTAGCGCTGAGCGTCGCTGCGTTCCGCAAAGCCTGACCGCCGCCGCGATGATTCACAAACCACGCCAACCGGGCATTTTCCTTATTCAACCCGGTTAACGGCAGGTAATTTTAGCCAATTAAAAAACGGAGCCGGGCGGCTCCGTTTTTTGTCGATCCATCCAATCTTATGCCTTGGCGAAGAGCACCTGTTCGCGTTTGTACAGGTAAATCGCCACCACCGTCAGCACCACCGTCAGCGCCAGCGTGGTCAGGCTGACCGTCACCCAATATTCAACCGGCACGCTTTCGCCGCGCAGAATCTGGTTAAAGAGCAGTGACTGACCGTAGGTCGGCACCAGCATGTTGATCATCTGCGACTTGACCGGCATGAAGGTCAGGAACATGGAGGGCAAGCCGATGATCAGCGGCAGGAAGCCCAGGTAGGTCTGGGCCTCCTTGAAACTGCGCGTGAAACTGGCTACCAGCATTTGCAGCGCGCCCGCCAGCAGCACCTCGGGGATGCACAGCAGGAAGATGTTGAACAGCGAGCGCCCGTCCAGCGACATCGAAAAGCCGATGTATTCCTCCACCGGGATGATCTGGAAGCCGATGTAGAAAATCAACAGCACCAGGCCCAGGGTCACGAAGGCAAACGGCAGCGAGGCGGACATTTTGCCGATCACAAACTCCCAGCGTTTGACCGGGTTGATGAACAGCGGCTCCAGCGAACCGCGCTCGCGTTCGCCCGCCGTGGCATCGATGATCACATTCATCCCGCCCGCGAAGAGGTTCAGCGTGATCAGGAAAGGCATCATGTTCAGGAAAATCAAAGCCTGACTCTCCGGCGTAGCCACGTCGCGCACGCCCACCGAAATGGCCGAAAGCAGCGAAGGGCTGATCCCGCGCGCCTGCAGGCGCAGCATCCCCAACATGCCGGAATCCTGCTGCAGCAAACCGCGTACGCGTTGAATGGAAGCCGAGGAGCTTTGGCGTGAATTGTCCAGGTAAATTTCCACCGGGGCCGGTTCGCCCGCCAGGAAAGCCTCGGGATAGCCGGGATCGATGATCAACACCACTTCCTCGTTGCCTTCTTTGACCGCCGCAGCCGGGTCAGCCGGAGCCGCCACAATCTCCACGTTGTTCTGCTCGAGAAAGTCGATCAAGCCGGGGGCATACTCGCCGCCCGAAACCGGCAGGCGCAGCGCCTTCTCGTCCGGGTTGACGTTGAGGGTGCGCCCCAGCACCACAATCAGGCCCAGCAGCAGCGCCGGGGTGAAGAAAGCCGAGATGATGGTGCTGCTCAGGGTGCGCCGGTCGCGCAGGTTGTCCAGCACTTCTTTTTTAAATACGATCCAAACGCGCTTCATTTCGTCAATCCTTCCTCCGAGCCAATCGCGGCTACGAAGGCGTCTTCCAGGTTTTCTTTGCCGGTTGCCTTACGCAGCTCATCCGGCGTGCCGTTGGCAGCCACCACCCCGCCCGAAATGACCACGATGCGGTCGCACAACGCGGATACTTCCTGCATGATGTGGCTGGAGAACAGCACACACTTGCCCTGGTCACGCAGGCTGCGGATAAATTCGCGCATGGCGCGCGTGCTCATCACGTCCAGGCCGTTGGTGGGCTCGTCCAGCAGCACATTCTGCGGGTCGTGCACCAGGGCGCGCCCGATGGAGACCTTGACGCGCTGACCGTTGGAAAAGCCATCCGTGCGCCGGTCGATGAATTCACCCATATCCAGCAGTTCCGCGAGGGATTGGATGCGGTCTTCCAGCGCTTTACCGCTCATGCCGTGCAGCTCACCGTAATAGCGAATGTTCTCCCGCGCAGTCAGGCGCGGGTACAGGCCGTGCGCATCCGGCAGCGCGCCAATGCGCCGCAGCACCTGCTGCGGGTCGCGCCGCACGTCAAAGCCGTCCACCAGCGCGCTGCCGCCGTCCGGGTTGAGCACCGTGTAGATCACGCGCAGCGTGGTGGTTTTGCCGGCTCCATTGGGGCCCAAAATGCCGGTAATCTGACCGTCCTGGGCGACGAAGGAGACATCCTTCACCGCCTGGACCTTGCCAAATGACTTCTGAATTTGCTTTACTTCAATCATAGGGTTTCACTTTGCTTTCCAAAGCCTGACAGCCTTACGGCGCTCATGGTTGCGGTCCGACAGCGGAGATGAAGAACGGCAGCGGCTGTGCCCGCTCGATGCAGCTGGCATCCAGGCCTTCCACAGTACCGTTTTCCAGCATCTGGCGGATCAGGTTGGGCACGCAGCCCACCGCCAGATTGCCGTGTCCCTGGCCCGGCAGCACCAGGTGCATGCTGTTGGGCAGGTAGCTGGCTGCCAGCGCGCCGTTGGCGGGAGGCGTCACCGGGTCTGCCTCACCCGAAAGGATCAGGGTCTGCGTGTCGAGGTTGGGGTAAACCCGGTCGGCCTCGGACTGCGGGTTGGACGGGTATTCTGCGCACACCGCGCGCCACGACTCGTCGATCTTGTAGAAGAAGTAATCGCCCAGTTCGCCTTCCGGCGGCAGGAAGGGAATATCCTCGCTGCACACCACGGCAAAGAACAGGCCGTATTCAATCCCCGCCCCCGAAGAAGTGGCCGAGATCAGGTACTGGCTGGCAAGCGGGCGCAGATCGCCCTCGGCGGCGGTGTGGATCAGCCAGGGCAGCAGCGCGCTGAAGTCGCTGGAATAGGAAATCAACCGCACCATCGCACCGGCAATCTCCGGCGAAACCGTCAGGGTGGTGTCCTTGGCGGTGATGGGGTCAGGCAGGGTCACCGTTTCGGGCTTCTCACGCAGGCGCGCCATCAGGCCGTCAAAATCGCCCGGCAGGTCCGGGAAGGCCTTCTGGCAGGCTTCATCGGCGGCGCAGCGCGCAAAAATGATCTCCAGCGCACTCTGCGCATCGCGGCGCACCGAAGCGCCCAGCACCCAGTTGGGCGGCACCACGGCATCCAACACAGCCGTGCGCACATGCTCGGGATAGAGGCGCATATAGGCCATCGCCGCGCGCGTGCCGTACGAGACGCCCATCAGGTTGATCTGGTCATAACCCAGCGCCGCACGCACCGCATCGATGTCCTGCATGGACAGGTCGGTGGTGTAATAGCGCGGATCGGCATCCAGCCCATCCAGGCAGGCGCGGTATTCCGCGGCCATTTCCTGCGGCGTGGGGAAATAGTCGATCGGCGCTTCCGCGTTGAGGCTTTCGGGGCAGGTCAACGCGCCCGAACCGCCCGTGCCGCGCTGGTCCACCAGCACCACATCACGCTTGAACGTGGAGCGCTCCAAAGCCGGCAGGATGGGCAAAAAGGCCTGGCTGGCTGCCTGGCCGGGGCCGCCCGCCAGTAAGAAGATCGGATCAGGCTCCGGGTTGCTGCTCGAGGCTTTAATCACCGCCACGCGCAGGCCAATCTGCCGACCCTGCGGATCAGCCGGGTTTTCCGGCACGTTCAATGTCCCACAGCGCGCATCCACGCGGCGCGAAAGACCGGGAGAAGACAGCAAACACGGCTCCAGCGCCAATGTGGGCTGAGCCTGTGACGCCTGCGTCATCGCCGGCGCGGCTGAACAACCTGCCAGCAGCACCACCGCCAGCGCGCCCGCCAGGCGGGTTTTGCGTGTGGTGACCAGCACATACGCTGCACACGCCAACATCATCAAAAAGAGATTGAGCATTGGATTAAACCTATCGTTGGTTAACAGAAGATTGGTTGCCAGCGCCCCACTCGGGACACCGGAAATCATCGATGCATACACGTTGTTCGCCAGGTGAATGCCCAGCGCTTCCTCCAGTCCCTGCGAGCGCACAGTCACCACGCCCAGCAGCAGACCCATCAAAATATAACCGGGCAAGGTCAACGCCACGCCGTACGCGCTCACCTCGGGGTTGCTGATATGCAGCAGACCGAACACCAGCGCCGGGATCACCACCGGCAGCCAGACACTGCGCCCGCGCACGCCCAACATCTGCGTGAAATAGCCGCGAAAGACCACTTCCTCGCCCGCCACCTGCGCCGGCAGCAGGAGCAGCAAAACCGGCAGTTGCAGAAGAAAGCGCCCCGGCTCAAAGCTCCAGCGGTAAGCCTGCGGATCCACGATGAACTGCGCCAAGTCCACCAGGGCGATCATCAACAGCCACCAGCCCATCGCCTTCGCCAGTCGTCCCCAGCGAAAGCTGCCCCGCGGCGCGATCAGGCTGGCAAACGGACGGCGGTGATGGAAGCGCAGTCCCCACCACACCCCGATCAACATGCCCGCCCCAGGCAGCAGGCCCGCCGCCAACACCAGCGCCAACGGCGCCTCGCTGAAAAAATCCCGCCCGGGCTGGAGAAAGACCCACGGCAGCACCA
>JACRAG010000208.1 GCA_016213455.1 Anaerolineae bacterium
CCGAGCCTGCACCTTAATTCGAAAAGGCGCAGAGTTTGTCGGCACCAATCCCGACCTCACCTTCCCATCGCCTGAAGGTCTCACCCCGGGCGCAGGGTCGGTTCTTGCTTTTATTGAAGCCGGCTCATCCCAGGCGCCGCTCATTACCGGAAAACCCGAGCCGTTGATGTTTGATCTGGCGATGGAACGAATGGGGTTGGTACCCGATCAGGTTCTGGTGATTGGTGACCGGTTGGACACCGACATTCTCGGCGGTCAACGCGCAGGCTGCAAAACCGCAGCCGTGTTGACGGGTGTGTCTACCCTCGCTGAAATCCAATCCTGGCAGCCGGCTGTCGATCTGGTTTTGAACAACCTCAGTGACCTGACCGCCTATTTTCCAGCCGGCTAGGTAAAAAGGATGGTGATGATGACCGGTTTGCCGTTGATCTACGATCTGGATTTGCCGCAGCTCGAACAGGTGCTCTCAACATGGCACGAGCCGAAATTTCGCGCCAGGCAGATCTGGCAAAATCTCTACCGCAATCTGTGGGCTCACCCTTCAGAATTCACCAACATCGCCTTGCCCCTGCGAAACCGGCTGGAACAGGAATTCCTTTTCTCAGCCCTGACTCCTAAAACTGTCTTGAAGTCTTCTGACGGTGAAACGGTCAAAACGCTGTTCGAACTGCCCGATGGTAAAGCCATTGAAGCTGTGCAGATGCTGTATGACGAACGACGCACCTTATGTATTTCCACACAAGCTGGTTGTGCCATGGGCTGCGTATTTTGCGCCACCGGTCAAATGGGTTTCAAACGCCATCTCTCTTCGGGGGAAATTGTTGAGCAGGTGCTGTATTATGCGCGCCTGTTGAAGCAAAAAGGCGAGGCAGTCACCAACGTTGTCGTCATGGGCATGGGCGAGCCATTTCACAATTACGACAATACGCTGGCAGCCATCGACCGGCTCAATCACCCCGATGGGCTAAACCTGGGTGCAAGGCGCTTCACCATCTCCACCGTTGGGCTGGTGCCTGCCATCAAACGCTTTGCAGACGAAGACCGCCAGGTCAATCTAGCAATCAGCCTGCACGCTTCCGATGATCAATCCCGGTCCAACTTGTTGCCAGTCAACAAAAGATATGACCTGGAAACGCTGCTGGATGCCTGCCGGTACTATGCAGCCCGAACCAATCGCCGGGTAACTTTCGAGTGGGCCCTCATTCGTGATGTGAATGATTCGAGCGAGCAGGCTCGCCAATTAGCAACCCTGCTCAAAGGGCTGCTCTGTCATGTGAACGTGATCCCACTCAACCCGACCAAGGCATATGCAGGCCAGGCCACAACCCGTGAACGGGCGCTGGCTTTTTGTGAAGAATTGGCCCGATACGGCATTCCTGCAACCGTCAGGTTACGCCGTGGAATTGACATTCAAGCTGGCTGTGGACAGCTCGCCACAGAAAATGACGCACGCGAAGGATGATATAATTTTCCTCTATGGCAGATTTCTTTTCAAAATGGAAACAAGGGCTTGAACGCACCCGAAAAGTCGCCTTTGGACGATTGGCGACTTTCTTTGGCGCCACCGACATCACCTATGAAACCTGGGAAGAATTGGAAAGCATCCTTGTCCAGGCGGATTTAGGCCTCGAAACTACTGAAGAAATCATCAAATCCCTGGTCGCCTCGGTTGACCGGGCTGGCCTGACCAGAACGGACGAGTTGCAGGAAGCCCTGCAGGTCGAGTTGGTCAATCGCCTGCTGCCTGCCGAACCGGTGAATTTTGATGCCTTATCTCCGGCTGTCATTCTCCTTGTGGGCGTAAACGGCTCAGGCAAAACCACCACAGCCGCCAAGTTGGGCAAGCAATTTACCGACAAGGGTAAAACCGTCTTGCTGGCAGCCGCAGACACTTTTCGCGCCGCCGCCGTGGATCAACTGCAGATCTGGGGTGAACGCTTAAACCTTCCGGTGATTGCCGGTCAACCCAATGCCGACCCCGGCTCGGTTGCTTATGATGCCGTACAGGCTGCCGTTTCGCGTAAAGCAGACATCGTATTGGTTGACACAGCTGGCCGGCTGCACACACGCTTCAACCTGATGGAAGAATTGAAAAAGGTGCATCGCGTGGTCGGGAAAGCCCTTCCAGGCGCTCCTCACGCCGTCTGGCTGGTGTTAGATGCCACCACCGGGCAGAACGCCATCCTCCAGGCGCGCGCCTTCAAGGACGCCGTCAAGGTGAACGCGGTCATCCTGACCAAACTGGATTCCTCCGCGCGCGGCGGGATGGCTTTTGCCATCCAGAAAGAACTGGGGCTGCCCATCCTGTATGCCGGACTGGGTGAGAAACCCGAAGATCTCCAGGTTTTTAACCGGGAAGAATTTGTTAAAAATATTTTTGAAACCAAATCCTGAAGAGAGGTATCATGCAAGACTTAGTCGAACGCCTTAAGAGTATCCAATCGAAAATCCACGACCTTCAGGAGCATCTTTGACCTGGCGAAAAAGGAAACCCATCTCGCCGAAATGACCCGGCTGTCTGAAGATCCCAACTTGTGGGAAAACGCTTCAGACGCCCAAAAATTGATGAAGAATATCTCGGAACTGCGCGACGAAGTGGAAAGCTGGCAAAACCTTTCCCGTCGGGTCAAGGATGACCTTGAACTGGCGGATCTTGATGACGAAAGTTTGCGCGGTGAACTTGAACCTGAAATCAATGCTCTGGAATCCGAGATCGCTGGAAGAGAACTACAGGTCTTGTTGGGTGGCCAGTATGACCGTGGAAATGCCCTGCTGTCCATCAATGCCGGCGCCGGTGGAACAGACTCGCAGGATTGGGCGCAAATGCTGCAGCGCATGTACTTGCGCTTTTGTGAGCGGCGCGGATTTAAAACCGAAATTCTTGATCTCACGGAAGGTGAAGAAGCCGGCATCAAGAGCATCACCATTGGCGTTTCAGGTGCGTATGCCTATGGTTATTTGAAAGCCGAAAAAGGCGTGCATCGTCTCGTGCGATTGTCGCCTTTCGATTCAGCTCACCGCCGGCACACCTCCTTCGCACAGGTGGAAGTATTGCCTGAGATCAGCGATGACGATTCTGCCATTCCGATCAACCAGGAAGACTTGCGCATTGATATTTACCGTTCATCCAGCGCAGGGGGTCAGAACGTCCAAAAAAATGCCACGGCGGTGCGCATCACGCACATTCCAACCGGCATCGTGGTTTCCTGCCAGAATGAACGCTCCCAAATGCAGAATCGCATGAATGCCATGCGCGTCTTGCGCGGTCGCCTCGCAGACTTGCAGCGCGAAGCTCAGGATCGCCAGCTGGCAGAATTGCGTGGCGATTACGTCAAAGCCGAATGGGGCAGCCAGATCCGTTCATACGTCCTGCACCCCTACCAGCTCGTCAAAGATCACCGCACGGACTATGAGA
>JACRAG010000201.1 GCA_016213455.1 Anaerolineae bacterium
GCGGCGATCTGGTGGATGACCAGGTTGTCACGGCTGACGCCAAAATTCTCTTCCGCATTAGCGACGGCGGAACCGAGCAGTTTACCAAGGATACGGGCGGCTTTTTGCGGCATGAACTTCAGCGTATTGGCTGCGTCCACCACCGGCTTGCCGCGCACCACGTCAACTACCAGGCGCGCCTTCTGCGCGGAAATATCTGCGAAACGCAGTGAAGCACGAATATCGGTAGCCATGGGTTATTTCTTGCCTCCCTTGGCTGCAGTCGCTTTTTCCGAAAGGTGACCACGGAACAGGCGTGTGGGGGCGAACTCGCCCAGACGATGCCCAACCATGTTTTCCGTCACATAGATCGGAACGTGCCGCCGGCCATCATGAACGGCGATGGTGTGACCCACCATCTGCGGGAAGATTACGCTGTCCCGGCTCCAGGTGCGAATGACTTTCTTGTCGCCCTTGGTGTTCATGTTTTCGATTTTCTCTAAAAGCTTAGGGTCTACGTACGGCCCTTTCTTCAAAGATCGTGACATATTCTCGTCCCTCTTTCTGACTATCTAACCCGGCGCATTAGCGGGTGCCGGCGTTACGGCGGCGGACAATGAACTTGTCGGATGTCTTGTTCCGGCGCGTCTTATAACCGCGAGTGGGGCGGCCCCAGGGCGATTTAGGCCCGGGCATACCGGCCGGCTGGCGGCCTTCACCACCACCATGCGGATGATCGCGCGGGCTCATCGCAGTTCCGCGCACGGTCGGGCGAACGCCCATATGGCGTTTGCGGCCTGCTTTGCCCAACTTGACATTGCTGTGGTCGAGGTTGCCAACCTGTCCGATCGTGGCGTAGCACACCTGGGGAACCAGGCGAACCTCACCCGAGGGCAGGCGAATCTGGGCGTAATCGCCCTCTTTCGCAACCAGCTGAGCAGCTGTGCCAGCGGCGCGCACCAACTGACCGCCTTTGCCGGACTTCAGCTCAATATTGTGGATCATCGTACCGACCGGAATGTTGGCAATCGGCAGACTGTTGCCCGGGCGAATTTCAGCCTGAGCAGAAGTCAAAATGGTATCGCCAACTTTCAGCCCCAGCGGAGCCACAATATAGCGCTTCTCACCGTCGGCATAAACCAACAGCGCCAGGCGGGCCGTGCGGTTCGGATCGTATTCGATCGCAGAAACGCGGGCCGGAATATCACGCTTGTCGCGGCGGAAATCCACGAGACGGATGTACCGGCGGTTGCCACCGCCCTGGTGACGGACAGTCACCTTGCCGTAGCTGTTGCGGCCAGCGTGGTTCTTGCGAATAACCAGCAGCGAGCGCTCGGGCTTCGACTTGGTGATCTCTTCAAACGTATAGCCGGTCATGCCGCGCTGACCGGGGGTTACCGGTTTGTAAACTTTAACGGCCATTGCTATACCCCTTCAAACAACGGGATCGTATCTTCGGGGGACAGGGTAATAATGGCCTTTTTGAAACCGGGGCGGGTCACCACCAAGCGGCGGCTGCGCGCGCGTCGGCTGCGTTTGGCAGGCACATTAATAACATTCACCCGTAGAACGGTCACTTTGAACAGTTCTTCCACTGCGTCCTTGACCAGAATGCGCGTCGCGTCGCTTGACACCTCGAACACATACTGATGAAGTTTGCCAACCTGGTAGTTCGATTTTTCGGTTACCAGTGGGCGGCGGAGTACATCATAAATCGTGCTCATCTCACCCTCCGTCCTAACCGAGGTTCTTTGAAATGACATCCAGCGACGCCAGTGGCAGAACGATCTTGTCGAACACCATCAGGTCACGGATATTCAAATAGCTGGCCAGTAAAATTTTCGCATCCGGCAGGTTATTCGTCGAGCGAATAACACCCTCATACGATTCTTTACCCGGGATCAGAACCAGCGCGCTGGAGGCGCCCACGAGCACATCCAGAGCCTTGGCCATGTTGCGGGTTTTGGCCTCAGGCAGAGCCAGCTGATCCACCACTACGATGGAGGCTTCAGCAGCCTTGGAAGACAGCGCAGACCGCAAAGCGGCGCGGCGCATCTTCTTGGGCATGGCCTGCTCATACGAGCGCACATGCGGGGTGTGCACCTTGGCACCGCGTGCGAAGTTGGGTGCGCGCGTCGAACCCTGACGAGCCCGACCTGTGCCCTTCTGCTTCCACGGCTTGCGGCCGCCACCCGACACTTCATTGCGCGTTTTGGTTTCGTGCGTTCCAAGGCGGGCGTTGGCCATCTGGCGCACGTATGCCTGGTGCATCAAATCCACATAAATCGGGGCATCAAAGATGCTCGGGGGCAGCTCCACCGAGCTAACCTTCTGCCCTTCCATGTTGAATACATCTACTACCATATCGATCGCTCCCTTAGTTCAGGCAAAGGCTGCCAGCTTACTGCTTCCGGGCCTCTTTGATGAGGACCAGACCGCCCTTCGCGCCAGGGACAGAGCCCTTAACGGCGATCAAATTGCGCTCGGCATCCACCAGCACAACCTTCAAGCCCTGCGCGGTCACCCGGTCATCGCCCATATGACCTGGACCACGCGCGCCTTTATATACACGACCCGGAGTCGTACCAGAGCTGCGCGAACCGGGGGCGCGCTGGCGGTCAGACTGACCATGGGTCTTGGGGCCACCGCGGAAGTGGTAGCGTTTCACACCACCCTGGAAGCCCTTACCCTTCGAGGTGCCCACCACGTCCACGTTTTCACCGACGACAAAAACCTCAACGGTCACTTTGTCGCCTTCGGACACTTCTGGATTTTTTACCCGGAATTCGCGCAGGATGCGCAGTGGAGGCAGGTTGTTGCGTTTCAGGTGACCAAGCTGGCCGCCCGTGAGGCGTTTAGGTTTCACCTCAACAAAACCCAGTTGGATGGAGGAGTACCCATCCCGTTCTGGCACACGAACCTGGGTGACATAACAAGGCCCAGCTTCGATGACTGTGACAGGAATTGCCACACCGTCGCCATCGAAAATCTGGGTCATGCCGATTTTCTTGCCGATCAGCCCTTTCAACATATCAGTTTTCTCCTTATCAGTATTGTCGGGACTGTCAACCTGGGCTTGGTTGCATCATCCCCGCGCATTGCAGTCAGTCCCTTCCTGGCTACGCAGTTTTTTGTTCGCGCGCCGTCGGTAGAAACTCTTACAATGCCCTTTGGCCTTGCGGCCGGTGGCCACGTTGGGCCAGTTGGCCTTTTCAGGCCAAACCGGATCATTCTACCAGAAACCAGCGTTTCTGTCTAGGTGATCCGTTCTTTCCATGCCAAAATCCACCAAATCCAACCTTTACAGGCTGCTTTCCAAACGGTTCGATCCGTATCAGCCCGATCTGCGCGGCACCACGTACGTGCCGCGCAGATCGGTGATGGCTTCCCTGACGAGGGAAACTTAGATCTTGATTTCGATATCGACACCCGCCGGCAGATTAAGCCGCATCAGCATATCGATGGTCTTCGAATCCGGGTCCAACACGTCAATCAGGCGGTTGTGGGTGCGAACTTCGAAGTGCTCATGCGAGTCCTTGTCGATGAAGGACGAGCGGCGAACAGTAAACTTCTCGATCTTCGTCGGCAGAGGCACCGGGCCGACCACGCGCGCGCCGCTGCGTTCCGCAGTGTCCACGATACGCTTGGCTGACTGGTCCAGGACTCGGTGATCGAACGCCTTCAGGCGAATGCGAATGCGTTGCTTAGCCATTTTCCACCTTTACGCAATAATCTTGGTGATGACACCAGCGCCAACGGTGAGGCCACCTTCGCGAACGGCGAATTTGGAGCCTTGCTCGAGGGCAACCGGGACGATCAGCTCAACTTCGAGGTTGATGTTGTCACCGGGCATAACCATTTCC
>JACRAG010000205.1 GCA_016213455.1 Anaerolineae bacterium
CAGGCTCGTTCAGGCTGAGATGCAATGTCACCTGTGGGGCGATGCACCCGTTTATGGTGGGGAAGTTGACCGTTGGGAGTAATGATTGGCTTTATCGCTCGATGGCACTTGCCCTTCTGGCCGTTGGAAGCATTGTAGCTTTTACTTTTCGTCATCCGCCACTGAGCCCCGTTCACTGATATGGAACTCACCCGCTTTCCCCTCATTAAAAACCTGCTTAAGAACCGCTATCCTCAGTTGGCGCTCTTTGTGTTCATGCTGGCGGGATTTGCGTTCGCAATTTTGGCTGGTTTTGTCGGCACGCCTGTCGGAAGCCATAACTTCAGCATCGTTTTCGTCTGGATTGCCTGGTGGGCCATTCTGATCCTGGTCGCGGTCCCATTTTTGGGGCGCGGCTGGTGCGGCGTGTGTCCCATCCCGGTGGTCGGAGATTGGCTTCAGCGCGGGGCTGTGCTTGAACCAGCTGCCAAAACACCCAAGTGGTTAAATCTGCGCGTTCCGGCCAAATTCCGCAACATGTGGATGCAGAATATTTCTTTCACGTTAGTGGCGCTATTCTCATCGGTGATCCTGACCACGCCAATCGTGACTTCCGTTGTGCTGGCGGCCATGTTGTTCCTGTCCATTGGTTTGAGCATGGTTTTTGAACGCCGCGCCTTCTGTCGTTATCTCTGCTCGGTGGGTGGGTTTATCGGCCTGTATGCCCAGACCGCCCCGCTTGAACTGCGCGTCAAAGATAAAAACATCTGCGCACACTGCGTGGGCAAGCCTTGCTATAACGGCTCCGAGCTCGGCTCCGGCTGCCCCTGGGATGTCTTCCCTGGTGGGCTGACCAAGAACACGTACTGCGGGCTGTGCATGGAGTGCCTCCGCACCTGCCCACACGATAACATCGCCCTCAACCTGCGCCCGTTTTCGGCTGACCTGGCCAAACCGTCCACCAAATTGGACGAAACCTTCAAAGCCTTCATCATGCTCGGCGCTGCCCTGGTGTATGCCTATGTGTTGATGGGCTCCAACGGTGCGGTGAAGTTGGCAGCCTACAGCGTCTTTTCCCCGTCCTGGTTTGGGTATGCAGCCGGTTTTCTGACGGTTATTTTTGGCATTTTGCCGGGTTTGTTCTGGCTGGCGGTCAAATTCGGCAACGTAAAAATAACCCCGACCGGCAAACAGTTTGCCGGCGCCGCTACTGCCCTGATCCCGCTTGGCTTGATGTTCTGGGTGGCCTTCAGTCTGTCTTTCGTACTCACCAATGCCACTTATATTCTCGCCGCCCTCTCTGATCCGCTGGGTCTGGGTTGGAACTTGTTTGGTACGGCGGCCATCGCCTGGCAGCCGGTACTCTCGTCGCTGGTCGCTCCTACCCAAACGCTGGCGTTGGTTGGTGGATTGGCCTGGTCGGCGCGCACCGCGCAGAAATCCGCCCCACAAGCAGGGATTTCAGCTGCGCCGGTCATGGTTTATTGTCTCGCTGCCACTTTTCTCATGCTCTGGTTGCTGCTATGAAACGCTCGGAACTCCTCACCCGCATCGTTATAACGATCTTCAGCCTCGGGGTGGTCGCGCTCCCGCTGGCGCTTTGGGCGCAGACTCCGCTCATTCACGCCAGAATCGCCGAAGGCGGCGGCTGGAATCCCGATGTCATCCAGGCCAAAGTGGGCGAACCCCTGTATCTGAAATTCACATCCGATGACGTCATGCACGGTTTTGCCGTAGGCCAGATGGATATGCAGCCGGTGGATATCGAACCCGGCAAAGTGAGCGAAACCACGCTGACCTTCAACAAGCCGGGGATTTATACCTTTTTCTGCACCCGCTGGTGTGGGCTGAACCACTGGCGGATGCGCGGCACGCTTGAAGTGACCGGGAGCGAAACCAATCCCCCTGAACCTGCCTCCCCGCCGCTGTATGTGACTCTCGACCTGAACCTGGATGCGCCGCACCTGGCAGAGGTTGTGCCAACCGAAAAAGCGTCTGCCAGGCGCGGAGCGGAGTTGCTTCGCCAGTTAAACAATCTGCCGACTTACCAATCTCCCGATTACTATCGTTTGCGCTCCTCAGTGCAGGTTTTTCAGGATTTGAGCGGCTCAGGGCTGACAGATTCTCAACGCTGGGACGTAGTTGCTGGCATTTGGCAGTCCAACACTACACCTGAGGGCTTTGCCGAAGGCAAAGAACTCTATGCCCAAAACTGTGCCGCCTGTCACGGTGAGTTTGGCGGCGGTGACGGTGTCTTTGCCGACGATTTGGCTGCCGCTGGTACCGCCTCGATGCAAACCATGAACGGCGATATGGCAATGTCGATGCAAACCCCGGCCAACTTCTCTGATCCCCAACGGATGCTCGGCGCCAGCCCGGCGCTTTTGCAGGGCAAGATCCTGCGCGGTGGCATGGGAACGGGCATGCCCATGTGGGGCAGCATTTTTACCCATGAACAAATCTGGAATTTGATCGCCTACATGTACTCATTCCAGTTTGATTATCCTAGATAGGATGTACTTGTGAACAAAAGAAAACGAAAAAAGCCAACGAAATTGTCCACGCCACTGATCGTACTCGTGATTGGTGGTGCCTTGCTGATCGCTGTAGCAATCTTTTTCGCGCTGGGGGGTAGTGATGGCGGCGGCACACCCAAACTGGTGGTTGACCAAGAGAAAATTGATTATGGTGATGTCAAGTTTGGCGTCAACAAGACTTTTGCCATCAAAGTCACCAACACGGGTGATGGCGTGTTGCGCTTCAAAGAGAAGCCATATATCCAGGTTTTGGAGGGGTGCTGACCTCCTGAATTAACCATCGGTTCGATGGTTCTCAAGCCCGGCGAAAGTACGATTGTTGAATCCACTGTGTTCATGATGCATGAGGGGATGGACGGCCCGCATAACTTCGGCATACACCTCATCACCAACGACCCGGCCCAACCGGATAAAGTGGTAAATGTGCTCTCCAACTGGATACCGTAGCTTAACCGGATGCATAATAAAGAGCGAGCCTATCGCAAAATAGGCTCGCTCTTTATTTGTTGATTGATACCAAATAAGAATTTACAGACCATTCCCGCAATATGGGCAGGTTTTCCAATCTGTCTGGGCTGGCTTCCCGCACGAGGGGCAAACCTTTCCTTGAACGGGTTTGGAACTGTTGGTGTTGTTCACCAACCAGACAACGCCC
>JACRAG010000229.1 GCA_016213455.1 Anaerolineae bacterium
CGCCCAACTCGTCATCGTTGATGGTCATGCGGGCGAACATCCAGGCCGGCGGGTAAATCCGCAGCGACTCTTGCAGCACCATTTCCGTGTAAGTCAGGCTGGAAAGATCGTCAAAAGAGGGAATGCGACCTTTGAGCTGGGTGTCCATCTCGGCGCGCACTTTGGCGTCGACTTCGGGGTGCTGTGATAACAGCAGTGAAGTCCAGGCCAGCAGGGTGGCGGTGGTCTCGTGCCCAGCCAGGAAGATGGTGAGGATTTCATCCTTCATCTGTTTGTCGCTCATCGGCTGACCGGTTTCTTCATCACGGGCAGCCACGAGCATATCCAGCAGGTCGCGGCGTTGAGCGGGCTGTGCGCGCCGGGTATCGATGAACTCCTGGATGATGCCCTCAAGGTAGCGCATGGCTTTGTTGAAGCGCCGGTTCAAGGGTGTGGGCAGTTTTTCATTGATTGGCAGGGGTGAAACCAGGGTGGAGTTCAGGTATTCCAGCGCAGTGGCGAAGGCGTCGGCGATTTCAAAGGCCCGGTTACCCAGGTCGGCAGAGAACATGGTGCGCACGATGATGGTCTGAGTGAGCAGCATGTATTCGCGGGCCATGTCCAGCGGCTGCCCGTTGGCGCTGCGTTTTTGCCAGTCATCCAGCGCTTCCTCGGTGCTGCTGACCATGAGCGGCAGGAGATTGACCAGCGCTGAACGGTTGAAGGCCGGCTGCATCAGGCGGCGCTGTTTACGCCAGTGTTCGCCTTCTGCGGTAACCAGCCCGTCCCCCAGCACCGGTCGGGCTTGATCGTAGCCTTTGGCGTAATTTTTCTGGTTATCCTGGAGGATGTACTTGACCTCTGTGGGGTGGCTTACCAGATACATGGTTCGCGGCCCCAGGGGCAGGCGCACGATGTGCGGGTGGAGCCGTCCCATGCTCAAGAAAAAGCCAAGGGGGTCACGGCTGAGCTGGGGAATGTTTCCAATCAGGGGGTAACCCCGCGGTCCGGGGATATCTCGAAGGGTCGTAATGGGTTGGTTCATACAGGTTCTATCTCAACCACCTTTCTTTTGAAAATGACGGCGAGGAGCGGCAAAGCCAAAATATTCAGCGCCGCGATGATGAAGAATGTGTTGCGGAAGCCAACGGCATCGGCAAGCGAACCGCTCAATGCCAGGCCGATCCCTGTGCCCAGGTTGGCGACTGCCATGAGTATGGCAAACATGGAAGCCGCGATGCGTGGATCGGTGGCGCGCATCGATACGGCAAAATAGACCGTTTCAAAGTAACCGAATGCCAGGCCAAAGACTGCCACCAGCAGCCAGGCCACGGCGGGGCTGAAGATGAGGGCCAGGCCGGTGATGGACAGAGTCGCCACAGCCAGCGCCAGGAGTACGGCGCGCTGCTGCCCGATGCGATCCACCAACCGCCCGCCGCTCAGTCCACCCAGAATGACGCCAATGCCCCATACGGTGGTGAACAGGCCCGCGGTGGAAATGTTGATGTTGAACTCGGCCTGCAGGAAGGGATTGACCAGCTGGTTGGCGGCATTGGTGATCAAGGAATACAATGCGCCCAGGATGCCCAACGCAATGATAGCGGGATTGGTGAAGGCTGAAAAAGCGCTCCAGACAAATCGTTTCTCTGGCGCGCGCGGCGCTTCCTGGAGGGTCAACGCCATGGGCAGAGGAATGAGCGATAGCACGCCGAGGGCATAGAAAGCCAGCGACCAGGAGGCGTTCTGTGCGACCAGGCCGATGGCGGCAGAGATGACCACCACACCCAGGGCGCGCCCGCCGACCATGATGCCCTGCACTGTGCCTTCTTCCTCAGGCGCGGTAGAGTCGAGCGCCAGGCCGTCTGTGCAGGTATCATAAAGCGCCTGACCGGTCATTAACAGGAAGGCCAGCAGCGCAAACAGCCAGAACTGTTCGCCCGGGTGAATGGCAGGCACAATGAAGAGACACACAGCCTGGGTTAACAGGCCGATGATGATGTAAGGTTTGCGATGTCCACGCTGAAACAGGTTGACTCGGTCGCTCAACATGACCAGGAAGATCTTCAATACAAAAGGGATCAGGGCGATCGCCCCCACCAGACCGATCTGCGACAGGCTGAGATCGAATCCGAGCAGGTAGATGGCGTTGAGCGCAGTAAAGTAACTGAGAATTGCGCCTTCGGCGAAGTAAATGAGGGCATAGAAGAGAAAGCGTGGGTTGCGGAACATCGATGGTCTCCCTGAGTCAATGAACAATCAGCACGAATTCACTTTTCCTTTGGCCTACCCGCTGGCGCACTTCATCGACCGTGCCACGCAAGATCAACTCCGATGGCAGAGTCAGGTCCATACACAGGGTCAGGCGCGTTTTCCCTCCGATGATGCTGGAAATGTCCTCCAGGACCTGCACCAGGCGGTAGGGGGCGTCCAGCAGCACAAAAGGTTGGCGCATCTGGCGCAAGCCGCGCAGCGCGTTGCGCCGTTCGGTTTTGTCGCGCGGAAGAAAACCCGCATAGAGGAAGCGCTCCATGGGCATATCCAGCACCGAGAGCGCAGCCATCAGCGACGAAGGACCGGGAACGGGGGTGACGGGCACGCCCATCTCGACCAGGCGCGCGATCAGCGAAGCGCCGGGGTCGGCAAAGACCGGCGTGCCGCAATCGGAGATCAAAGCCAGGGCTTCGCCCTTATGGATGCGAATCGCCAAATCCGGGGCTCGCTCAGCCTCATTATGTTCATTCAACAGGACAATCGGTTTGTCGATTCCCAGCTTCTTGAGCAGGGTGGAGCCCTCGCGCTGCTCTTCACAAATCACAGCATCAACTTCTTTCAGTACATCCAACGCGCGCAGGGTGATATCACGGGGGTTGCCAATCGGGGTGGCAACCACATAGAGGCGTCCTTTTTCGATGGTCATAATACGATCATATCATAACTGGTTGTTGGTCTGCGACCTTCGCGGGTTTTATTCCGTATACAAAGTAGATTTTCGCTTTTCATGTCACCTCATTAGATTTAAGAAGGTTATGAAGATGAAGAATGCCCTATCCATTCGTGCTGCCAATGTGACTTTATTTATCACCATGGCGTTGGTTTTGGTGGTTGGTTCCGTCATCCAGATGTGGAGCTTTACCTGGGGATTGATTGCCACCGAAGTTGTCCTGATCATGCTTCCGGCTTTGATCGCGCTGCGCATCAATCGTGTGCCGGTGCTCCAGGGCCTGCGGTTGAAGTCGTTGGGGCTGCTGCCCGTCCTGCTTTGTCTGGGTATGGGCGCAGCATTGTATCTCCTGGATTTC
>JACRAG010000230.1 GCA_016213455.1 Anaerolineae bacterium
ACGGTCAATTTGGGCAGTCGGTTCTTGTGTGGACATCAAGCCCTCCGTTCGCCCTTCGAGTCATCCCCGGCCCCATAATATACCCAGCGCGCGGAGGTTTTGAACAGGATTATGGTGAAACCAACGATGACGATGAACATGAGCCAGGCCATCGCTGCGGCTTTGCCCATGCGCAGGAAGCGAAAAGCGTTGCGGAACAGGTGCAGCGCATAGAATTCCGTTGCGCCGTTGGGTCCCCCACCGGTCAACAACCACGGCAGCGAGAAATCCTGAAATGCACCAATCAATCCGGTGACCAGGTTGAATAGAATGACCGGTGAGATGAGCGGCAAGGTGATCGAAAAGAATTTCGCCACCGGCCCGGCGCCGTCCACGGTTGCAGCTTCGTAAAGCTCGCGCGGCACGTCCTGCAGCGAAGCCAGGTAGAGCACCATCGCGTATCCCGAAGCCCAACAGTTGATCACAATCAAGGTGGGTTTGGCCAGGTCTGGATTGGAAAGAAACGGCACAATGGGCAGTCCCAGCCCCTTCAACAAACCGTTAATCGCCCCGAACTGCGGATTGAGCAAAAAGCCCCACATCATTGCGATGACGGTGATGGGCACAATCGCCGGGAAAAAGAAAATGGCCCGAAAGAATGGACGGCCAAGAATGCGCGTGTTCAACAGCGCCGCCACCAGCAGCGCAGTGATGGTCGAGAGGGGGACACTGAGAAAAACATAATACAGTGTATTCAGAACCACAGTCCCCATGCGCGGGTCGCTCACAAAAATTTCCCGATAATTCTGCAAGCCGATGAACACCGGCTCGCGCAGCAAATCATAGCGGGTGAAACTGTAGTATATGGAAGAGATCATCGGATACGCAGTCCAAAACAAAAATCCGAGGATCCAAGGGGAGGCAAACAATAAACCGTAGAATAACTGCCGGCGTTCAACCCCAGATAGTTTTCTAGTTTTCAGGCGAGCCACCTTCATGCGTCACCTCATCAAAACAGAGCCGGATCGGGCTGCTCACATCAACAGCCCGATCCGGGTTTGAAACACGTTATGCAGCAAAACCTGCGTTCTTGTACTCTTCTTCGCAGCGGCTTTGCATCTGTTCCGCCGCCTGTTCAGGCGTCATTTCACCGCGATTCACGCTTTCTTTCAGCGCCAGGTACTCTGTGCTGGCGAAAGCGGTGATCTCACAGCGCGCCGCGCTGTGCCATTCGGTGGCTTCTTTGGCGCTCTTAAAGTAGAAATCCAATCCGGGGTATTTGGCCGGATCCACGGTGTCGAGGAAGGATTTGGCCGCCGGCAGCCAGCCCTGCGTATTCCACAGGATCATGCTGGGCTCATTGGTGTTCAAGAATTCGCCGACCTTGAACATGACCTCCGGGTTCTTAGCGCCCTTGAACATCGTCCACAGGTGACCGCCCGCGCCCTGCACCTTGACGCCCTTGCGGGAAGTCGGCACAGGCAGCCAGGAAGCCCGGTTGACAGCAGAGACATCCGGCGCTGAAAAAGCGGTTTCACCCGGGTGCCAGTAACCTTCAATCAAAGCCGCTTCCACACCGGCGTTGTATGCGCCGCCCCAGGTGTCGCGCCCTTCTGCACTGTACATGGCAGCCATGTTATCCACGCCCGCGACATCGATGAATTTCTTGAAGGTAGTGAAAACCTCCACCATTTCCGGCGAATTGAGATTGAATTTGCGGGTGGCATTGTCAAACCAGGTCCAACCCCAGGAGGTGGGCGCCATCCAACCGTCCATATCCCAGAAACCCTCACCCATCGCGCCGTAGGGGTTGATGCCAATACGGGTCAGGTTGCCGGCGGCATCCCGCGTGGTGAGTTTTTCCTGCCAGACCAGCAGGTCATCCCAGGTTTCCGGGGGACTGTTGGGGTCCAGACCGGCTTCTTCGACCGCCTGGCTGTTGTAGTTAAGCGCGAAACGCAGAAAACATTCCTGGCTCGGGAAGCCGTACTGCTTCCCCTTGTAGGTGCCGATGCCCCAGTTGCCGTCCAGGAACTTTTCAGGTTTGGTTTCCGTGCTGGCTGCGAGCAGATCATCCAACGGCAGCAGAATATCGCGCGCCATGAAGCCCAGGTAATTGATGTTGGTTGCGGTTTCCGGGGGATCGCCGCCGGCGACCGCAGTCAGCATGGGTTCCTCGGCTACGGCGAGTTTCACCTCAAACGTGTTGTTGCCCAGGATCTCTTTGAAACCATCCAGCGCCTGGATCTCATCCCAGCATTTCTGGTACCCTTCACCGCCCCACTGCGACCAGTAGCGCAATAAGACACCCTCTTTGGCGGGCGGGTTATCCGCAGGCTGTTCCCCTGGTTCGGCAGGAGCCGCGGGCGCGCAAGCGACCAGCAGCCCACCTGCAGCCAACGCTGCGCCTTTCAAGAATGAACGGCGATTAAGCTTGCTTCCGGACATTTCCATTCCTCCTTACGACAGAGACAAAAGAAGTTGGGTGAACCATGTGATCAAATCCTTGATCAGGTTGACTAAAATTCGTCCAAAGCCAATGCTTGCACCAGTAAAGTGCTGCAGCGCCAGTAAACAGGTCCGAAATTTGGAAAGTGGATGCCTCGTCAGGCAGAAAACCTGATGGAGCAATGCCCTGCAAAAGGGTTGGTGCTGATGTCATTTTCACTACCGGGCAGTCCCGATCTTCACCTCCCGTTCGGAATGCCTTCCTCCGAGAGGATGATTTTGGTGATGTAGCGGGTTTCACCGGGCGGATAGCCCTGGGCCAGCGCCAGGCGATAGGCCAGCATCTGCACCGGTACCACTTCCAGGACAGGCCGCAGTGTGTCCGAGATGCCTTCAATCGGGAAAGACACTGACAGCTCCCCGGCTGGGGTGGTGGGAACCTCGCCCACCAGCAGCGTCCGCCCGCCAAAGCGCTGAATGTCACCAGCCAGCGACAGGTTCAATTCGCCTGGCTTGCCCTTGCCGCAAAAGACCACCGCGCCAAAGCGCTCATCAATCACTTCGTTGGGACCCTGGCGGAACTCGGCGGCCCCCATGGCGATCGATGGGG
>JACRAG010000231.1 GCA_016213455.1 Anaerolineae bacterium
AGAGGGTTGGGGTGAGGGCAGATGAGGGCTTCTCTCGTGATGACATGGATTCGGCTCTTCCCGGTGGTTTGTCAGCCGGCGGGCATAAAGGTTATCTCAAGATTGGCAGCGGCGCTCACCGGGCTGGTATAATGATTGTGGATCTTGGAGGTGAACAATGACAGAGAAATCGCGCAGCCTCACCCTTCCGGGTGTCTTTCAGTCGATTGGCGATCGGGCCAGGCTTGTTCTGCGCCTGATGGGCGACAGCCGCGTCAATTTTCTGCTGAAATTGCTGCCCATCGGTTCGGTGGTATACCTGGTCATCCCGACCGATATCCTGCCCATCATTCCCGTGGACGATGCTGCGGTGTTGTGGCTGGGTTCCTATCTCTTTGTGGAGATGTGCCCCCAGGATGTGGTACAGGAACATTGGGATGCCATTCAACGCGCGAAAAATGTGTTTGACGCGGAAGCTACGCCGCCCAAGACTGCCGGGCCTTCTTCCACCGCGGATGTGGTGGACGGGGAGTTCACCGAGGTGGATTCCAAACCCTGATCGGCAGGCGAGTCTGGCAAGGCGGCTGGCATGATGGATTGAAAGGCGTTCCGGGGCATGGCTTCGGGGCGCCTGCTTGTTTAAATTTCGGAGGAAAACGAAGATGCGACTTTATCGGTTTGTTTGGATCACCCTGTTTTTGTCCGGGCTGGCCCTGAGCGCCTGCGCGCCGGCAGCCGCCACCCCATCCGCACCGGCGAATACCGCCGCGCCGCAATCGCAGCCGACTGCGACGGACGCCGCGCTAGCGCCTTCCGTCACCGCCGCAGACCCGGCGCTGCCGACCGCAACCGCCGCCAAACCGCTTGCGCCGGACCAGGATCCCTACCCGACCAGCGCTGCCCCGACCCTGCAGCCCACCCTGCCCGCCGCGACGGTGAGCGAGCTGCCGGATGCCAGCCTGTTTGTCTGGGCGCCCTTTTCGTCCGGGTTGACCCGTCCGACCGACCTGGCGGATGTGGGCGGCGGGCGCCTGCTGGTGCTGGAACAGCCCGGGCTGGTGCGCGTGGTGGAGAACGGTACGCTCCTGCCGCAGCCTTTCCTGGATATCCGCGATCGGGTGGGCTCGGGCGGCAATGAGCAGGGGCTGTTGGGCATCGCCCTGCACCCGCGCTACGCTGAAAACGGGCAGTTCTTCCTCAATTACACCAACCTGAACGGCGACACCACGGTGTCGCGATTCAGCGCCTCCGGCGGGTCGGCGGACCCCGGCAGCGAGCAGATCCTGCTGACCGTCAACCAGCCGTATGCCAATCACAACGGCGGATCGCTGGCTTTTGGGCCGGACGGCTACCTGTATATCGGCATGGGCGACGGCGGCTCGGCGGGCGACCCGCAGAACTATGGGCAGGATATGGGCGCGCTGCTGGGCAAGCTGCTGCGCATCCATGTCGATGCCGGTGATCCCTATGCCATCCCCGCGGATAACCCCTATGCCGATGGCTCGGGCGGGCGGGCGGAGATTTGGGCCAGCGGGCTGCGTAACCCGTGGCGTTTCTCCTTTGACCGCGCCACCGGCGACCTGTACATTGGCGACGTGGGCCAGAATGCCTGGGAAGAGATCGACTTTCAGGCAGCCGGCACGCCGGGCGGGGTCAACTTTGGCTGGCGCTACCGCGAGGCTGCCAACCCTTACAGCGACGGTCAGCCGCCTGCCGGACTGGCGCTCACCGACCCGGTGGCTCAGTACCCGCACAGCGAGGGCTGCTCGGTGACGGGCGGGTTTGTCTATCGCGGCGCGGCGCTGCCGGAGCTGAACGGGGTGTACCTGTACGGCGATTACTGCAACGGGCGCGTGTGGGGCCTGCTGCGCCTGGCGGACGGCAGCTGGCAGAACCGCACGATGTTCGAGACGGGCGCATTCCTCTCCTCGTTTGGTCAGGATGCCTCCGGCGAACTGTATGCGCTGGATCAACGCGCCGGGGCGCTGCTGGTGCTGCGTCGCGCGGAGTGAGTTCAACGCATTGTGGCGGGTAACCCGCGCTTTTCTTAAAGTCTTGTCAGACAATCCCCACCCCCTTACCCCCGCCCCGCTGGCGGGGGAATGTAGAGTTTTGAGGATATTGACGGTGCATACTGCACAGCAGTATGCACCGTCAATATCCTCAATTCCTCGGGGGGATGGGTCATTTTACAACTAACCCTGCGACTTTACGAAAGGCCTGGGCGGGTAATCCGCCATCCCTTGCCCTTTCTAGGCGGGTGAATTAATTGTGGGGTGGATCCGAAATAATGAAGAGCCCCCGGGCACTGGGGGCTCTTCGCTTTTGTGTGAGCGTCAGGCGGCGGATTAGACCCAGCCGCGCAGCTGCATGCCTTTGACCACGCGGTCAATCGCCACCATGTAGGCGGCATCGCGCATGTAGGCGTTCTGCTTGATGGACATATCCAGTACGCCGTTGAAGGCGATGGTGATTTTGCTGTCCAAGCGCTGCAGGGCTTCGTCTTTGGTCCAGTAGTAGTTCATGTCGTTCTGCACCGACTCGAAGTACGAGACGGTCACGCCGCCGGCGTTGCACAGGAAGTCGGGGATCATGAACACGCCGCGGGATTTGAAGACTTCGTCGGCCTCGGGGGTGGTGGGGCCGTTGGCGCCTTCCGCCACCAACTTGACGCGTGGGTGCACCAGGGCGACCGTCTCGGCGTTGATCTGTCCTTCGAGGGCAGCCGGGATGAGCACGTCGGCTTCCTTCTTGATCCACTCGCCGCCGTCTTCAATCACATAACCTTCCGCCGCGGCTTTGGCTTTGTTGATCGAGCCGTACTGGTCGGTGATCGACATCAAATAGCGCGGGTCGATGCCGCCTTCCTTGCTGACGGTGTAGGAGCAGCGGTCGTCGCGGTCCCAGTAGGACACGCAGATCACCTTGCCGCCCAACTGCTCGATGAAGCCGATGGCAGCATACTGCGCCACGTTGCCAAAGCCCTGAATGGCTGCCACGCACTTGGTGGAGTCCAGACCCAGGTGCTTCATGGCTTCGCGCACGGTGTAGATCACGCCGTAGCCGGTGGCTTCGGTGCGGCCCAGCGAGCCGCCGCCGCCCAGGGGCTTGCCGGTGATGACGCCGGGGGTGTACTGCCCCACCAGCTTGGACTATTGATCCATCATCCAGCCCATCATCTGCGGGGTGGTGCCGACATCCGGGGCGGGCACGTCGATGCGCGGGCCCAGGTTGCGCCACATCACGTCGATGTAGCCGCGGCACAGGCGTTCTTTTTCCGATGTTGAGAGCGTCGCGGGGTCCACGATCACGCCGCCCTTGCCGCCGCCGAGCGGCAGGTCCGCCACCGCGCATTTCCAGGTCATCCAGGTCGCCAGCGCGCGCACCGTGTCCACCGTTTCCGCCGGGTGGAAGCGGATGCCGCCCTTGTTGGGGCCGCGTGCGTCATTGTGCTGAACCCGAAAACCCTCGAAGACGCGGATCGAGCCGTCGTCCATGCGCACGGGGATGCGGAAGTGGAATTCGCGCATCGGCCAGCGCAGAATTTCGGCTACTTGCGGATCCAGGCGGAGCATCCCCGCCACATGATCGAACTGCCGCTGCGCCATCTCAAAAGCATTGGTTTGTCCTGCCATTCAATACACTCCTGTGTGATTAAGGGACGGGAGAAAAAATAAAGCGGGCACGCCGGATCGCTGTGCCCGCTTTTCTCCAAAATACGGTTTGGTTTGGAAGCTTCATCCGCTCCTCCACCCTTTCAATGCTCACGTGACTACTGTATCAAATTCGGGCAGGTGGAGCAATGGATGAACATCGTCACCTGACCATGATATGTGTATGCCTCCGGTTGTGACATTGGGGTGACGGGGGAGGGAAACAAAACGAAAGGGATGGGCAGCTTGCGCCGCCCGTCCCTTTCGTGCAATCTCAACTCGACACAAAATCCGGCTGCTGCGCACATGGTTGTGCGTGATGCACGCGGAGTGCTTCGGCTGCGATCACGGTGCGATCGGGATCAGCGCATGGGTCACTTCGCCATACCCCCACCCATCCAGATCCGGGGGCGTTACGCCCAGTGTGGTGAGCATGCTTTTGATCTGTTCGCGGTGTTCAGCCGCGTGGTTGATCGCCTGCAGCATCACCACCCATGGCGCTACGTAGTAATTGTCCCTGGTTCTGAGTTGAGCCTGTGTGGACAGGCGCGCCTCATCTCTTGCCAGTGCCAGCAGGCCTTCACCGCTCTTGCTCGCGGATTCTTGTAAATCGGCGAAGGCGATGGGCGGATTGGTCCTCGCTTCCAGCGGCAGGGTCAGGAGCGACAGGTAGCTCTGCTGTCCAGCCACCAGGTGTGTCAGGGTGCTGCGAATGCTGCCCACCGTGGCGGATTGGGGTTCGGCGTCAAGCTGCTCGTCGCTCAGGGTGGAGCAAACTTGAATGATTTGCCGGTTTGCCCAATTGTTGTGCTCAAATATCTTCGAAATCAGACTCTCATTCATCAAGCGGCTCCTTATGGACGAAACCGGTAAAACTCCCTGATGGCTGGCGACGCGTTCCAGCACGAGAACTGCGCGGGTGGCGCACACCGGTGGCCTGGCGAAACCTTACACCCGAAGCAAGCCGCGGAACCCTCTGGCGGCATAGTAGGAGTCTGCCCCATTGTGATACACAAAAACCGTGTCATAGCGGCGATCACAGAAAATTGCGCCGCCCAGCTTGCGGATGCTTGCTGGCGTTTTTACCCAGCTGGAGGTCTTCAGATCGAACTTGCCCAACCTCTGCAGCTCTCGATATTGCTGTTCTGTCAAAAGCTCAACACCCATCTCGCCCGCCATGTCTGCTGCGCTGGATCTGGGTTTTGCTTCCTTGCGTGACTCCCATGCTTCGCGGTCGTAGCACAGGCTTCGCCGCCCACTCGGGCTTTCAGCGGAGCAATCCACGAAGAGGTATTCACCGGTCGTTTGGTCCTGACCGATCACATCCGGTTCGCCGCCGGTCTGTTCCATTTCATGCAGCGACCACAACTTGTCCGCATCCCCTTCCAGCCGCGTGAGCACTTCAGCCCAGTTGAGGCCCAAATGACGCGGCATGTTCTTCTCAAAGCGGACCTGCAGCGTGCGCAGGAGTTCATCCTTTTGGGCTGTGGATAACGCCCGTCTCTGGCTGTTTGTATCGTTCATTTCATCCTTTCCCAGATAAGATCAACACTCGAAGCCAGAACGCCACCATCTCCTCAAACGCATACCATTGGATCACGATGGAACACCCTTTGAAGCTCATTTTGATTAACCCTCCCCGAGCAGTGCAGGGCCTGACTCTGCCGGCTGTCCGATCTGCGGCGCGGTTCCCGCAGGGCATGCAGGGGGTTGAAGGTCAGGAGAATGGAGGCACGCATAAAGAAGCCAAACAGCTGATCCATCGATGCGAATATTGGCTCATTTCTTCAAGTGCAGAACAAACACTTCTTCGTCATCCTCCATGTATTTCATATCAACAAAACCAAACTTTTCATATATTCTTATGCCGTTTTGATTGTCTGGAGCGGTGCTCAACTTAATCTGATTAATTTTTTCGTCTTCCATGGCAATTTCTTTCAATAGATCCAAGGCAGCTTTTCCATATCCTTTTCCTTGATGGTTTTGATCGATCATAAATCTACATAGATATAATTCGTTTTCTTCATAATTCATTTCGTACATCATAAACCCTACCATCTCTTCGTCTGAATAGATGGCTTTGGTGATCCATTGCGGGAAGAGTTTCGATTCAGCAACCGAATAGGCATTGGATGCAACAAACGGTTGGTCCTTTCGAACAGAAAGCCTCATGCAAGTATTGAAATTGTCCTGGGTAATATCTCGCAGCGATATGCTCATGGTTGACCTATTTTCGGTGACTGGTTTCACTCAATTTGCTGAAATCATGCTAACACGCTGGCACACCCAATGCAATGTCTGGCGGCGCTGTTCCCACTGGGGCTGCCGGCAGGCGCGCCGAGTACGGAATTCCCCATGAAATGATTGCCCCGTGGAGCGAAGCGAGGATGTGGAGCACGCTGTGCAAACCTCAGTCTTTCCGGTGGGTTTGTTTACCGAATATATCTTCTACCCTGCTCAGTAGGCCCAGCGTGTTTGGGCCGTATTGTTCCCCGGTCATAGGATGGACTGTGCTTCGGATGTTATACATCAATTCCATGATCCGCATTCGTTCAACTGGATCAGGTACCATAACTGATTCATCCATAGCCAGGTGCAACACTCGTCCAGCAAAAAGGTGCCAACGACTGTTGTCATATAGTGGATGATGCCATGCCAGACGACATTCCAGGTTAATCGGGCATTCGGATATTCGGGGAGCCTTCACACTGACAGGCAGTTCAACGGTAAATCCTGAATCGGATATTTCATCGTTGTCCTGTGCGTTCAGCCGAATGGTCTCGAAACATTGCCGATAATGCCGAAAGGTGGGAAAGCAAACACACCACTCCCCTTCTCGCAGGATATTTTGATAGGTATGCGAGTCGTTCAAAAGGGCAATTACGGACGAATAATTGTCTTTTTCACCGATCAGAAATCCCCATGAACTAAGATTGGCATTCGGAGAGCCATTGGGCTTTCGTGTCGTGATAAAAAAGATGGGGTTGGGTACGGTGACAATGTATTCAAGCCAGGAGAAGACCTCGTATTTGCCTGGCCAATCTTCAACAAGATATTCCGGTCGTGTAATCCCAATTTCCTGTTTCATGTTATGGTTTGCTGCCATTGGCCTGACTTAATGAGACTGCCCGACGCCTGGCGGCGCGGTTCCCGCAGGGGAGAGTTGGCGACTACACCATTATCGCGCATTTCTGGCGAAGTGTTCCTGTCGTTTTCTGCGGCGACGGGGGCTGAACGGCTCAGAAATCGCAATTCCTTTGGGGCGAGGAACCCCAATCCTGGGTCGGCTGTGACTCACCCGGGCCTGCCAGGTCGAACACGTTCATCCAGAAACCGATCCATTCCGGGAAGGCCCCTTCGGGCATGTGCACCCAACCCGCGCGGGTGTTCAGGAAGTAGGAACCTGGCTGATCCCAGTTGTGCTTGCTGCTGCCTGTTGGCGAGCCATCGGCGCGGCGACCGCCCCAGACACATGCGATCACATACCAGACGTGCGGGCTGCTTCCGTCGAAGGCGTTTGTGCCCGCGTAGAGGATGCGGACATCCTCAGGCTCGACGTAGCCTTTCGCGATCAGGTCGCGCATGCCCGCTTCAGCGGAAGAAAAGACCCCCGCTTTTTCGGCTGCACGAAGCTGGCTGGTGGTATAGATCCAGGAGGAGAGGATGATCACAGCGGTCAATACCAGGATGATGCAGGCTGCGAGGATGACCCGGCGGAAAACAGAATCGAATCGTTTCATGAACCGCTCCTTTGTGTCGCAGCAACAGCCTGGTCCTGTTTATCCGCATCACCGGGGGCAAAAATAATCCATATACCTTTCCAGTAGGTCCGTTACCGGCACTATTTTTTGCTTTGGCAGCCCCATGGTCTTTTTCGCTACAACTTGAAACGTGGTTTCAGCAAATGCAACCAGATGCGGCAGGTTATTTTGTCGTGCTATTTCTTTAAGATGAAACAACACTTCACATGCGCCCACTCCGTTTTGATTCTCAACATAAGATGCTTGCATTTCAACCATTAAAGCGCACAGTTCTTCCATGCTGATCGACGCGGATGGATTTCTTAACCCAGCCAGGCACACCCGTACCTGTGAAATGATATTTTGTTCTTTCTCG
>JACRAG010000213.1 GCA_016213455.1 Anaerolineae bacterium
AGATGACCCAGCAGCCGGCTTTACCCATCAGCATCAGCATTTCCACGTCCACGTAGTCCACGCGGCTGTTGCAGGTCCACTTGATCTTCAGCCCCTGTTCGATGATCAGCTTGCACAGCTCCACCACCTGGTCGCGGCTGACCGTGAAGAGGTCGGCATACATGTGAATGTTATTGATGCCCAATTTCTTGAGCGCCCACAGTTCTTCCATGATCTTGTGCGGCGAGCGAATGCGTACCGTGAACTGGTAGGAAACGTGCTTGATGCAGTAGGTGCAGCCCGCTGTGCAGCCGCGGCTGGAGACGATAAAGGTAAAGGGACCTTTAATCCAGGGCATGCGGTATTTCTGCAAGGGCAGCAGTTCGTGCATGGGGATGGGCAGGTCATCCAGGTTTTTAATGAAGGGACGCGGGCGGTTGACCACAATCTCGCCGCTTTCGCGCCGCCAGCACAACCCGGCAATACCCGCATAGTTGACGCTGCCATCTTCATTTAAAGACGGCTTGTAACTCGGATCGTGCTCGTCGATCATTTTCTGGATGAGCGGCGGACGGTTGTCCAGGTTACCCGCCAGATGATCCAGCAAATCACGGATGGTCAGGTCCGGCTCACCCACCAGCACAAAATCCAGTGACGGGTAGGGGCGCATGGTCTCCACCGGGATGGGGGTGGCATGCGTGCCGAAGACGATGGTGACGGCGCCGCGCGCTTTGGCCAGGAACACGCCGTACATGTCATTTTCCAGGGTTGGCGCGGTGAGCTGGGACATGTAATAGCGCGGCTGGTATTTGTCCAACAGTCTGGTGAAGGTGCCCCAATCCATGCGTTCAGCGTTGGCGTCAACCACCTTGACGGTATAGGTCGGGTGCAGAATCGCCGCCATCTGTGCCAGAGAGACCTGCGGCCAGATCATATTCTCCCGCGTACGCCGACCCACCCGGTGCTGCGAACGAATCCACAGCTCGCCGTCCGGGGTGGGCGGGTTGACCAGCAGAATGTCCACGGCATCCGGAGAACGCTTCTTCTCCAGCAAGCCCTTACGGACAATGTCATCCGCGTTAGGGAAACGCGCCATGCGCAATTCAGGAATCCGGGAAGTCCCGAGATTAATCTTCTGTTGTGGTTTGTCGTCCATGCAAGTCCTCCAATTCGAAAGCCCACCGCCTGCGGTGGGGGGAAACCAATAAATTAATTCTTTGCAGCCGCATCCATATCCTGGGAAGCCTGGATCTCACGCTGGCTCAAATCTTCGAGCACGCGCATCACGATCCAGGAAATCAAAAGCTGAATACCCACCAGGATGAACAAACTGCTGCCAATCAGGTAAAGCCATAAACGGTTGATATCCCAACCGCTCACACCCAATGCCACGCTGACGATACCGATCGCCAGCCCAACCAGAAAACTCAACGCACCCATCCAGCCAAACTGCCGGTCCAGCGGATTTTTAAAGATGGGTTTGCCAAACAAACCCTGTTGAATGGGCCGTTTGTAAAACAACGAAACCAGGTAATTGAACGTGGCGCCCAATGAGAAGATGGTGATGCCCGCCACGCCGGAAACCAGCGCCCAGTACAGCGCGGCAATGCTCCAACCCGTCAGGTTGGTCACCCCCGAGAGACGTGCAAAGACCAGCGCCAGCCCGGTCAGCAGCGCAAAGCCCACGCCGCCCAGGCCCAACAGGCCCAGGATCCGCACCGGGTTGTAGGAGAGCGCCGTCCACAGGATGGATTTGAGGAAAACTGTGCCGTCACGCACCACACTCAACTTGGAGCGCCCCACCCGTTCGCTGTAGGGGATGGGCACTTCCACCACTTTGATGCCTTCGTGGATGGCGCGCGTGCTCATCACAGGGGTCAGGTTCAATCCATCCGGCAGGGGGTACATGCGCTCCAAAATTTCGCGTTTAAACACGCGCATCCCGCTGGCGCTGTCGGTCACCCGCTGCCTGCCAACCAGCGAAAGCAGATTGGCGAAGAAGAAATTGCCCACCCGGCGCGTCACCGGCATTTCGGACTGTTCGCCCGCCATGCGCGAGCCGATCACCAGTTCGCCGCCCTTCATGGCTTCCACGCACAGCTTGGGGAAGTACTCCGGGGGGTAGGTGCCGTCTGCATCCAGGAAACCGATCAGGTCACCGGTGGATTGGGCAAAGCCGTTCTTGAGCGCGCCGCCGTAGCCGCGATTTTTGACATGGCGGATCAGACGCACCGTTTTGTATCCACTCACAATTTCCGCGGTGCGGTCTTTGGAACCGTCGTCCACCACCACCAGCTCCAGGCGTTCCACGCCCACTTTAACAAGATCAGGCTCAACCGCCAGCACACGCTCGACGATGTCTTTAATGCCGTTCTCTTCGTTGTATGCCGGGATTACCACCGAAAGGGTCGTCATAACATTCTCCTCCACCGATTAATAGAAAACCTGGATGCCATCTGGAACTTGCGTCTGCCCGTCGATGGTTTTGATCAATCTGGCAGGAACACCCCCCACCACCGTATGCGCGGCTACGTCTTTGGTGACCACTGCGCCTGCAGCGACCACCGCACCCTTGCCCACGCGCACGCCATCGGTAATCACCGCTCCGGCGCCCAGCCACACGTCATCTTCAATCACAATTCCCTGCGCCGTGATGCCTTGATCGACAAACGGGCGCTCGGGGTCATTGAACACATGGTTTACCGCGATGATCTGTGTAAAAGGCGAGGTGTAAACCCGATCGCCGATGGTCACACCGCCCTGCCCGCGGATCACGCAGTACTCGCCGATCAGGCTGTCCTTGCCGATACGAATGCCAGACTGCGGCATATCGCGGAAGTTGTACACATGCAGCACAGCGCCATGCATCACAATGGTACGTTCACCGATCTGGATGCCGTTGGGGGCAGCGTGCAGGTAGGTGTTCTGGTCGAGATACACGCCGTGCTCAAGCTGGATCAGGTTGGCAAAGCGCAGGCGCACATTGTTTTCAATCGCTGCCGATCCGCGCATCCGCAAGATCAAGCGATAAAACAACCCGCGCAGCGCAATCCCCACCAGCGTAGGGATCCATCCAAACAAACCCATCACCAGGCTTTCCAGAACATAGCGACCCAGCCCGTCTGCCTGGCGATGAATGTAGAGTGACAGGGACTCTATTAATGAAGGCTTCGATGCGCTCATCCGTCTCCCAATCTGCGCCGGGCACGCTCCGCCATTCCGACAACCACAGTTATCGGAGAAGTTTGATAAAAATGTGAGCTGCCAAACTACGCCACAGCTTGATTTGCGTGTCTTGTTGGCAACCAGACAGGCCAAATTAAGCCCGTCCATTCCCATATTTCATTACCGCTAAAGTATTCCGGCGACAGGCATTATGCCGCAGCCTGTCTTTGGATGACCGCCTGTATCTACGAGCGGGCTTCAAACTCTCGTTTTAAATAACGATAACGCATCCAACCATCTGCGTCTACTCGTTGCAACAGTCCTACCATCCCAATATCGTATCAATATTTCATAGAAAACGACCATAAAAAAAGAAAAAACGAAACAGACCTGAAAGCCGGTTTCGCTATTAGCTCCCCGGAGACCTTGCGCGGTTGACGCAAAGCGACCAAATTAGGTCTCCGGCTCATTGCCTCAATGGATATTCGTTGTTGTATTCAGACTACTTACGTCCAATTTTATTGAATTTATATTAACAAAATAATGGGTCAGAGTCAAGCAAGTTGCGTTACAGCTATGTTGTGAAATAGTAAATCTTCCGTTATATTTAACTTATGTACCCCGCAATATTCCTCGACCGCGACGGCGTCATCATTGAAAACCGGGCAGATTATGTGCGTGCCTGGCAGGACGTTGAAATTTTTCAGCGCGCGTTGCAGGCACTGGCAATCCCGGCATTGCGCCGCTTCCGGGTGGTGATGGTCACCAACCAGCCCGCGGTAGGTAAAGGCATGATCAGCCGCGACGAAGCGGATGAAATCAACCGCCGGCTGGTGGAGATCATCCGTGGCGCCGGCGGGGAGATTGACGGCGTGTACCTATGCCCGCACACCCCGGCGGACGCCTGCAACTGCCGCAAACCCCGCCCCGGGCTGCTGCTGCAAGCCGCTGCCGAGTTGAACCTGGACTTGAGCGCCTCCCTCATGGTTGGCGACGCACTCACCGATGTGCAAGCCGGACGGACTGCCGGCGTCCGGCAATCCGTGCTGGTACTCACCGGTCGCGGCAGCGATCAGCTGCGCCTGCCACAAGCTGCCGAAACCCCCAATCTGCCTGTCTTCGCCGACCTCTACGAGGCACTCACCGCCTGGCTTGCCGGTTAAAAATCCCGCACGTCACCTTACAAACGCCCAACACCCCTTGTGATTCAGATGCAATCTATCCATTTTCGGTGTATGCTTATTAAGAGATTGCAACGCTTTAATTATGAAACACCGACTGAAACTTTTTATGGGTGAAGTCTACTTAACATAAAACTGTGTTAATCGGTAGAACACAATCCCAATGTCCGGCTCCCTGACTCAATAATCGGTATATCGGAGCCCAGCGAATTTCCGGGCACGTTTTCTCCAATCCTCTCATTGCTCTGCCCGATCCACCCGCTTTGTGCATCAAAGCGGATGTAGTTCCATTTCGAAAGGTTGGCATGCATCGTTCGCGCATCCTCTTAATCCTTTTAGTGGTCTTAATGACCACTTTACCAGTGACCAGCGCCCGGGCCGATACCCCTCCCGGGTGGAGCTCGGTTTTTATCCCCCTTGTGACCAGCAATAACCTGGTGCAGCCTGTCGCGCGGGTGAACGTCCCTTACTTTAATAATGACGCGTCCACCAATTTTAGCAAAGCTGCCATTTTCTGGTTTGGCACGGTTTCCTCCAGCAACAACTACGCCGACGTACGCTTTGGCTATGACAGCACCAAATTATGGGTGCACCTGACCGCTTTTGACCGCTACCTTTGGTATGACCCCACCCCCAGCGCCAACACACTCACCGAATGGGACGGGGCGACGCTCTACATCAACACCACCGGCAACGCCGGCAGCCAGCTCTCAGCCAGCGCCTACCGTTTCGACGCTTCTGTTCATTGGTTTGAGGAGCGGATCAAGTTCCAAGCCGCCAACAAGGGCAGCGCCTCGGGCTGGACACCGGCAGCCATCTCCTTCGCCACAGACTCCGGCTATCGCGGCTCTTTCAATGACGCGGAAAATAATGACGGATGGACCGTATCCTTCTCCATCCCTTTCACCAGCCTGGGCCTTTCCGGCGCGCCTACCGACGGCAGCCTGTGGGCAGTGGCGCTGCAAATGCACGACCGCGACAGCCTGGCAGGCCCGCCCAACGCCGACACCCCCTGGCCCGCCGGGTTGAACACGACTCAACCGCGCACCTGGGCACAGATGCGCTTTGGTCTGCCCTCCACCGGCGCGCTTAATGGCACGCCCGGCGGCACCACCATCATCCGCCGCGCCACCCAGAACGACGCCAGCGTGCCGGACTCCGGCATCGGCGGCACCACTTCATTTTTGTGCACTGGTGATGACTGGGATACCTGGGGCAACACCACTGTGGGCAGCGATAATAAAGCCTTTGGCAAGCAGCCGGATTTCAATATTCAATCACAATCTGATTCTTCTGACTGGCACTGTTTTTCCAAATACTACGTCACCTTCCCGCTGACCTCCGTGCCCGCGGGCAAACAGATCCTCTCCGCCCGTCTGGTACTCTACCAATCCGGGCGCTCTGGCCCAGAAGAGTCGCCACCTGATCCTTCATTAATTCAGGTCTTCACCGTGTCGCCCAACTGGCAGGAGACCAGCATCACCTGGAACAACGCGCCGGGGCCGATTGAAAACGTCAGCCAGACTCTGGTGACCAGCCCAATCAACCTTAAAGACATACCTTGGCCCAAGCAGCCGCATTATTGGGATGTGAGCAGCGCCGTGCGCGCCGCCTATACCAGTGGGCAGCCGTTAAGCCTGGCCCTATATGAGGCCGATGACCAGTATCACTCCGGCAAATATTTCACCTCGTCCGACACCGGTGATTGGAATATCGCCGGTCGCCCGCGACTTGAAATCACCTGGGGAAACCCATGAGGAACAGGATCATGAAGTTAACTCGAATCCTTCGCGTGTGGATCGCGCTGGCTGCCGTGTTCAGCCTGATCGTGCCTTCCCACGCCTATGCGCAGACCGGCGGTGGCAACAACCATGTGTATCTGCCCGCCGTCCTCACCCCCGGCAAGCCCAACACCACCGATTGGGCGCAATTGGGTCGGGACGCCCAACGCACCAATTACACCCCGCTCACCGTATCGCCGCCTTACTGCTACGCCTGGAAATGGAACGCCGTGCCGGTCGCTTCGCGCGCGCAGCCCGTGGTGAAAAGCGGCATCTTATTCGTCGGCGGCATGGACGGACGCCTTTACGCCCGCGACGCCACCACCGGCGCGCCGATCTGGGATTTCCCAACCGATGGCCCCATTCGCCACTCCCCCGCCGCCACCGGCGCGATGGTCATCACCGGATCGTTTGACGGTAACACTTACGCGCTCTACGTCAATAGCGGTTCGCCCGCCTGGATCACGTACACCGGTTCCAGCGCCACCGCACCGCTCATCGACGAAGCTGCCGGCAAGGTCTATGTGGCCTCCACCAACGGCCTACTCACCGCACTCAGCCTGTCCAGCGGGTCCATCCTGTGGCAATATGACGCCGGAGAGGCCATCCTGACCTCGCCCGCGTTGTCTGTGGACGGCGGAACGGTTTATTTGGGCAGTGAAGCCATCCAGGCCATCGCGGTCAACGCCAGCAACGGCACGCTGCGCTGGAAAACCGGCCTGCGCGGCCAATCGCTGGGCGAACGCTACCCGGTGGTGGTGGGCAACACCGTCTTCTACCGCTCACAACCTCTGGATTCATTCCATGTGTTGCTTCGCCCTTATGGCGACGACGTAATGGATCGCGCCGGCTCAATTGATCCCAATTGGGCCAATGACTGGGCCAAAGTGAAACCGCAAATCACCAGTCATCTTTCTGCCAACCCAGATCAGCAAACCTTCTTCGCCCTGGATGCAGCTAACGGCGCCAGCCGCGGCACGGCTCCGGTGCTCTACACCTACGGTTCCAATGACATCCCCAACGTGCCGGTGTATGACGGCACGAACCTGTTCCTGACCTACCGCGCCCGCCACGGCATCCAGACCGACTCAGGCCGGGTGCACGTGGCCACAAAATATGATGCCGAGTTGGGGCGCATGAACCTCTCCACCCTGGACATCACCGGTCTGACCGCCGGTTCGCTGGATGTCCCCATTTTTGGTGGACCGGCATGGCGCATGACCTCCGACGAAGCTTCTTTCCTCACCAAAGGCGGTGACATCCTGTGGATGGACAGTTGGGAACGCCTGGGTGGGCTGAACGTGGTAACCGGCGTCAACGGGCACGCCGGCAACGTCTCCAATCTGTGGCCGGAATGCTACTCCGCCGACAACAAATGCGGTCCCGAAGGCCCGCGCCCCTTCTACCCGCTCTCGGGCAGCGGCGCCGGTTATCCCTTCCCCGGCCCGCGCGCCACGGAAGGCCATGCCCGTGCGGGAGTGGTTATCGCCAATGATATGGTGTACTGGAAAGTGGCGGATGCCGGCCTGGCAGCCTTCAAACATTCCAGCACCACCTGCGGCGCCGCGACCGTCTGGCAGGATTCAGGCGGCTCACTCGTCCCGGCTTCCCTGCAGGCTTCGGTACCCCCGGCGCTGGATGCTGCGCCAGCCTTAAGCAGCTATCTCAACAACGACCGCAGTGCGGCAGTGGCAATCACGCCGCAAAATCAGGACCTGGTGGACCGCCTGCGCGGCGAAGTACGCGCGCTGCTCACCCGGGCCAATGGCAATCACCTGCTGCCTTTCTACCTCAATCGCGGCTTTTCCGAACAGGATGTCTGGCCCTATAATTCCGGCTCCACATCTACCGATATCAATGGGCTGACCAATCCGGCCAAAGTTTTATACGCCTTTCATGAAACACACGGCAATGTGGTCTGGCACGACCCCGGCGAGTTGTTGATGAGCCTGGCCATGGCCTATCCTTACCTGGACAATACGTTGAAAACGGACGTGCGCGCGTACGTTAGCGCGGAATGGGGTCGCTATTCGCCCATCGGGGACCTGCCGTATGCCAATCCGTCTCCGTGGTTGGTGAACGGCGTTGCCCGGGAAAATTACAATGTACCCTTCCGAAACTCGTTGAACAACTGGCCGTCGACCAAAGCCAACCTCAACTCCATTTACGCCCTGTGGCTGTGGTCGCGCAACACCGGCGACTACACCTGGGCGCGCAACAACTGGAATTCGGTCGCCAGCCTGTATAACAACCGCAAGAACAACATCCGCTACTACGCCGACCTAGGCGGCATCATCGGCTATTACCGCCTGGCGCGCGACCTGAACAACAGCACGCCGGACGGCAAGTACACCACCGCCATGAATGACGCCACAAGCGTGCTCAACAGCGCCATGACCAATGGGCTGAATTTCACCACCTTCAAAGATCGCGCCCGCGATGACGACCGTGAACCTCGCGGTATGAGCAAGGGCTGGTCGGCGCCGGTCTTTTACGGCATCGGCCCTGAAGTCGGGCTGTACCTGCGCGAGCAGTTCAACGGCGCGGCGACCAATCACCTGCTGGACCTGGAACGCGTGGATAACGTGAAACAGGTCGGCATGGCCTGGTGGTACCTGACCCGCGCCGGCGAACACGCCGAGGAAGGCGAGACCTCCTACCTGCATCCTCTATCAGGCTGGTCGCACTTCATGGCGCACGCCTATATCGTCGGCAACAGCCAGGCCGAGTTGCGCCGCTGGCTGGACCGTCCCTGGACGGAAGGCGATCTGTATTCCATCCAGAAAATCGTCGCCGTCATCCAGGCCCCGTAAAATCACCTGTTCCAAATCGAACGCGCCGCAGCTGCGGCGCGTTTTGATTCCAGTTGAATTCCAATGGCTCGATGCAAAACAGCGTTAAAGCACCGCTTCAATTTGTTGAATCGCTGTGCACACGCCATCTTCAACGCGGATGGCTGCGCCCAGTTCAGCCGCCCTGGCCCGCATGGCTTCATCGCAGATCATCTGGTCCAGCGCAGCTGCCAGGTTCAGCACCGCCAGTTTGGACCGCCCGATCGGCTGCGGACCCACACCCAATTCGGCCAATTTTGCGCCCCAGATGAATTGGTCGATGATATGCGGAATGGCCATGCCGGGGATGCCCGCGCGCAGCCCGGCTGACGTGGTGCCGAACCCGCCATGATGCACAATCGCCGCACTGCGCTGCAGCAACCAGTCATGGGGAATGGAACCGGCATGAAAGACAGTTGCCGGCAGTGCCAGACGTCGCATGGGTTCATCCCAACCCTGGATGACCGCTCGCACCCCCGCCTGCTGCACCGCCGCCAGCGTGATCTGCGCCGCTTCCATTGCATCTTCCCCGCTCAATGCCATCGCGCCCAGTGAGATGACCACCGGCGGGTCACCCGCCTGCAAAAAATCCTGTAATTCTGCCGGCGGAAGCCATTCCCCCGGAGCAGGGGCAAACCAATAGCCGGTCATGCGGTGACGCGGTTCCCAGCGCGGATCCGGCGCAATCACCCGTGGGCTGAGTGGAATTAGATTGAGCTTCGGTGAGGTGATCCCGGTTGGTCCCATCGGCCCGACGCCGGCGCGTTTGCGGATCTGGTCCAGCGGGCGGGTCATCACCAGCCCCATGCCGGCCCCGGCAATTTTCATCAACACGCGCTGAGGCCAGGACTGCCCTTGTGGATCAGCCGGGATGGCCTGCGGCATCAATGTCACGCTCACCGTGGGCAGGTTGAGCTGGTCCGCCTCCACACTGCCTGCCGCGGTGTGGGAGACCACCACCACATCTGTCTGCCGGCACAGCGCCAGCAGGTCAGGGTGGGCCTGTTCCAGCATATTGAATGAAAATTTCATTACCCGCAGAAAACCCACCACCCAATTGGGCGATTTGCCGCGGATCAACGCCGTTTCATAACCAATGTCAATATCCGGACCGATGGGCGCAAAGGTCACGCCATATTGTTCCACCAACCTCCGCATGGCTGGATGGGTGGCAACCACAGGCTGATGGCCCGCAGCCTGCAAACCCAACGCCAGCGCAAGGTACGGCTGCAAATCACCGCGGGTTCCGATGGTTGGAATGAGAAATTTCATAGAAGCCTGTTGATCAAAAGGAAAAAAGAATGGAGTTAGTTTACCCTGAAATGCGCTTATACCCCTTATCTTTTCACCATACAGGAATGAGCTGTACGGAAATCAGTAATGGTATGATTAGCTGACCAAACCCACTCACCTACCGGGAAAAATCCATGTCCAATCCCACCACACCCAACCTGCCTGTGCCCAGCCCGCGCCAGTTGAACTGGCACAGCCTGGAGCTGTACGGCTTCGTGCACTTTACCGTCAACACCTTCACCGACAAGGAATGGGGTTACGGCGACGAGTCACCCGCCGTGTTCAACCCGACCGCATTTGATGCCGATCAGATCGTCTCCACCGCCCGAGACGGCGGGCTGAAAGGCCTGATCCTGACCTGCAAGCATCACGACGGTTTCTGCCTGTGGCCCTCAGCCTACACCGAACACTCAATCAAGCACAGTCCCTGGCGCGGCGGCAAAGGCGACATGGTCGCCGAGTTTTCGGCAGCCTGCGCGCGCCACGGGCTGAAGTTCGGGGTGTATCTGTCGCCCTGGGACCGCAACCACCCGGCCTATGGCAGCCCAGCATACATCGCCTATTACCGCAACCAGCTACGCGAACTGCTCACCGGCTACGGCCCGCTGTTTGAAATCTGGTTTGACGGCGCCAACGGCGGAGACGGGTACTACGGCGGCGCGCGTGAAGACCGCCGCATCGACAAGCTCAACTACTATGATTGGGAACCCACCTGGCAGATGGTGCGCGAACTGCAGCCGGACGCCTGCATCTTCTCCGATGTCGGCCCGGATATCCGCTGGGTGGGCAATGAAAACGGCATCGCCGGAGATCCCTGCTGGGCCACCCTCAACCCGGCAGGCCTCGGCCCGGGCATGGAAAACCCGGCGCTCAACAACGGCGAACGCGCCGGCGCGCAGTGGCTGCCCGCCGAGTGCGACGTCTCCATTCGCCCGGGCTGGTTTTACCACGCCACTGAAGATCACCAGGTGAAGACCCCCGACCAGCTGGTGGACCTGTACTACCAATCCGTCGGGCGCGGCGCATCTTTTCTGATCAACCTGCCCCCCGACCGGCGCGGACTGGTCCACGAGGCCGACGCGGCTTCTCTGCGTGAATTTTCCGCGCGCATTCAGCGCACTTTCCAAACCGACCTGGCCCGCACTGCCCTGGCAGACTGCGCCGGTGAGAACGCCGCAGCCGTCTGCGACGGCGATGCCCGCACCTGGTTTGACCTGCCCCAAAGGCAGGGGGAGATCACCCTGAGCTTTGCCTCCCCGGTTGAACTGGACGTGGTCAGCCTGCGTGAGCACCTGCCGTCCGGTCAGCGCATCGACGCCTTCGCCCTGGACGCCTGGTTGGAAGGCGGTTGGGTTGAACAGGCAGCCGCCACATCCGTGGGCAGCCGGCGGCTGCTGCGCCTGCCCGCCATCCGTACCACACGCCTGCGCCTACGGATTCTGCAGGCCGCCGCGCCCCCCGCCATTCAGGAGATTGCGGTGTACCGCAGCTGATCCACCCCACCCGGATCATTTGCTTTAAATCACCAGGACCGGAAACCGCGCGGCTTCCGGTCCTGTTTATTGACCTCAGTGGTAATCGGCGCGCACAAAGGCAGGCTAGAACGTGCCGACCAGCGGTGCAGGCGTGCGCGCAGACGGTGATGAACCGCCAATGGCAATGCGCATGCGCCCAGGCGGCGCAACCCGCTGCCCCAGGTCATCCACCAGGGCAAGCTGCTCAGGACCCAACACCACCTCCACCCGACAGGACTCACCCGGAGCCAGTTCGCGGCGCTCAAAATGCACCAAACGCCAGCGCGGCGTGGGGAAGGGACAGTCCAGTGCGCCCAAATACACCTGAGCCACCTCGGCGGCGCGCAGCGTACCCGTGTTGGCGAGGGTGAAAGCCGCCCGCACCTGCAAACCGGTCTGCGTCAGCTCGAGATCGCGATAGGTAAAGTGGGTGTAGCTCAAGCCGTAGCCAAATGGGAAAACCGGTTCAGCCTCGGCGTAGCGATATGTGCGCCGCGACATGTCATAATCGTCAAATGCCGGCAGATCCGCCAGGCGGGGGAAGGAAACCGGCAGCTTGCCAGACGGCACAGCCTTGCCAAACAGCACATCGCCCAATGCGCTGCCGCCCTCCTGCCCCGGGTACCACAGGTAGAGGATGGCATCCACCAGCGGCTCGACCTCGCTGATATCCAGCGCCGACCCGGCGTTCAACACCAACACCACCTTGCCGCCAAAGGCATGCATGCGTTTTATGTAGTCCACCTGGTGAGCCGGCAGGCCAATCTCCTCCCGGTCGCCGCCCGGCGCGAGGATGGCATCGCCTTCCTCGCCTTCCAACAGCGGTGAAAGCCCGGCGCACAAGACGGTGACATCAAAGCTGACGCCCTCTCCGCCCGTCCACCCGGAAATATTGCGGATGGGCTGCGCCAGCGGGACAGCCGCGCGGTAATCGATGCGCGTATCGGGCGGAGCGGCGGCGATGATCCCCTCCAACAGGGTGACCATGCGCTCATTTTGACCGGCGTAATTGCCCAACAACGGATCCAGGCTGGCGGCGTTGGGACCCACCACAGCCATCGAGCGCGTCTGCGCGCCCAACGGCAGCAGGTTACCCTGGTTCTTCAACAGCACAATGGATTGGACAGCGGCTTCGCGCGCCAGGGCACGGTGCGCCTCACTGCCAACCACAGTCAATGGGATGCTGGCATAAGGCACCTGCTCCTGCGGGTCGAACATGCCCAATTTGAAGCGTGTGCGCAGGGTGCGGGCGAGGGACGCATCGATTTCGGCCTCGGTGATCAGCCCACGTTGAACGGCTTCGCGCAGGTTGCCAATCACCCCGTCGCAGGCCAGGTCACAGCCGCGGCGCACCGCCAGCGCTGCCGATTCGGCCTCATCTGCGGTGACCTTGTGATTCGCATGGAAGTCGGTGATCGCCCCACAGTCCGAGACGACATGCCCTTCAAAACCCCAATCCGTGCGCAAAATGTCGGTGAGCAGCAGCTGGCTGGCGCAGCACGGCTCGCCATACACGCGATTGTATGCACCCATGACCGACTCGACGCCCGCCTCAACCACAAGCTTGCGAAACGCCGGCAGGTAAGTCTCGTGCAGGTCATGCGCGGAGGGAATGGCGTCATAGGTGTGCCGGCTGGATTCCGGACCGGAGTGTACGGCGAAGTGCTTGGCGCAAGCTGAGACTTTCAGATAGCGCGGGTCATCGCCCTGCAGACCGCGCACAAATGCCGCACCCATTTCTCCGGTCAGGTGGGGGTCTTCACCCCAGGTTTCCTGCCCACGGCCCCAGCGCGGATCGCGGAAGATATTGATGTTGGGCGACCAGAAGGTCAGGCCCTGGTACCAGTCGCTGAAGCCCTTGTTGCGCAGTGCTTCGTGGTACTTGGCACGCGCCTCATCGCTGATCGCGCAAGCCACCCGTTGGATCAACGCGGGGTTCCAGGTGGCAGCCATGCCAATCGCCTGCGGAAAAACCGTGGCGCGACCATTGCGGGCCACGCCGTGCAGGCATTCATTCCAGTAGTTATACGCCGGGATGTTCAGGCGCGGGATGGCGGCTGCGGTATAGCCCATCTGGTCGATTTTTTCATCCAGAGTCAGGCGGGAGATCAGGTCGGCGACCCGCTCAGCCAGCGGAGCAGAAGGATTCAGGTAGGTATCCATGGTTTCACCTGGAAAGCAGAAGAAAAATAAAAGGACATACAGAGTAGTCAAACATCGCAAGGCGTCCCCCGACTGACCCATTCGTGGGGGACCCTGCGCTTTGAGCCACCACCAAGTTTACCCAGATTTGCCCAAAAAGGCGATGCATGTCGTGATTGTGGCAGGTTTTTGGCTTGTTATAATGCAAGGAGAATTAATCCATCAACCGCACCATCACACCTTACTCGTAGATTACCGCGGGACCATAACCCGCCGATAAGAGAGCGTCTATGACCACCACTTCTCCACAATGGATGCAAGATATGCAGATCACCCTGCGCAATGTGCAGCGGCAGACCATCACCTTCACGCTTCCGGTGATTGGCGTGGCAGGCCTGGCGATGCTGCTGGTTGCCATTTTTTCCAACAAACCGTTGTGGGGCGCCTTGCTGGCTGCCGGTTTGTTCGCGCTGATCCCATTGGTCTGGCATATCTCCAGGATGTCATACCTGTGGGCGGCGCTGCTGCTGGTCAT
>JACRAG010000214.1 GCA_016213455.1 Anaerolineae bacterium
AGCATGGCAATCGTCATCGGACCCACCCCGCCTGGAACAGGCGTCAGGTAGCCCGCCACATCCTTGACCTCGTCAAAGCACACATCGCCGGTCAGGCGGTAACCTCTGGGCGCGCTGGCATCCTCCACGCGATTGATGCCCACGTCAATCACCACCGCGCCGGGTTTCACCCAATCGCCGCGCACCATGTCGGCGCGCCCCACTGCCGCCACCAGCACGTCCGCCGAACGGCACACGTCCTTGAGGTTGCGCGTGCGCGAATGGCAGATGGTGACTGTGGCGTTGGCGCGCACCAGCAGCAGCGCCACCGGCATGCCCACGATGTTGGAGCGCCCCAGCACCACCGCGTTGACCCCGTTCAGGTCAGGCAGCACCGACTCGATCAACACCATACTGCCAGCCGGCGTGCAGGGCACAAACAACGGCTCGCGGCCCTTCTGCGCCAGGCGACCGATATTGACCGGGTGGAAACCGTCCACATCTTTTTCGAGGGAGATGGCGTTGAGCACCCGCTCTTCATCCAGCCCGGACGGCAGGGGCAGCTGCACCAGGATGCCGTTGACAGCCGGGTCGGCGTTGAGCGTGCGCACCAGCTCTTCCACTTCCTGCTGGCTGGCGCTGGCGGGCAGCACATGCCCAAAGGACTGGATGCCAGCCTGCTGGCAGGCCTTGTGTTTGGATTTGACATACACCTGGGAAGCCGGGTTCTCACCGACCAGCACGGTCGCCAGGCCAGGGGCGGGTTTTCCAGCCGCCACGCGGCGGGCTACTTCTTCCGCCACACGCGTGCGAATGCTTTGCGCAACGGCGGCGCCATCCAGTAATTGAGCGGGCATAAGGGTTCAGCCATCCTTTCGATCAGGGATGACCCCATTATAATGCGAAAGATACGCCCTGGACTACAGCACAGAAAAACAGCGGCTTGAGAACGTCGATGCTAGCCGGCCATCTGGCTGCCCGCCGGGCGGTAACCCAGCAGGTCCAGCGTGGTGTGGTGGAAACCCAGCTCCTTAAAGCGTTCGGCCACCTGCTCGCGCGCCGCCAGCAATGCCGGGATGCCCTCGGCGTCCACCTCCACCCGCGCCAGCTCGCCGTGATGGCGCACGCGCACCTGGCGGATGCCCAGCCCGCGCAGATACAGCTCGGCCAGTTCCACCTGGCGCAGCTTCTCAGCCGTCACGCGCATGCCGTGCGGAATGCGTGAAGCCAGGCAGGCCATGGCAGGCTTGTCCCAGTTGGGCAGCCCCGCCTCGCGGGCTGCTTCGCGCACGTCCGCCTTGTTCATGCCGGCCTCAATCAACGGTGAGCGAAAACCCGCCTCCGCCATGGCCTTGCGGCCCGGTCGGAAATCGCCCGTATCGTCCAGGTTCGAGCCATCCAGAATCACAGCGATGCCGCGCCGGCGGGCATAAGAAATCAGCAGGTCAGAAAGCTCGTGCTTGCACCAATAGCAGCGCAGCGGCGAGTTGGCCGCATAGCGCTCATCTTCCAGCTCGGCGCTGCTGATCAACACATGCCGGATGCCGATGAACCGCGCCAGCGCGATCGACTCCTCGCGCTCGGCATCCGCCAGGCTGGCCGAAACCGCGGTCACCGCCGCGGCGCGCTCGCCCAGCGCCTGCCGGGCAGCCCAGGCCACCAACGTGCTGTCGATGCCGCCGGAAAACGCCACCACCGCGCTGTCCATCGCGCGGATCACATCCACCAATCGGGAAAGTTTTTCACCCATTGTGTTAACCTCTAAAAAAGTTCCTACCGTCAAAAAGCGGCTGCACGCCGTAATAAATCAATGTCCTGCCAGCAGGCGATCGAACTCGGCTTCCAACGCCGGCCAATCGCCGCGCAACCGGTCCACCACCCGTCCGGCCCAGGCGATATACTCCTGGCGGCGGCCCTTGGTCCAGCCAAAAGGCGGGCGGTGCAGCACATCGTCCACGTTGCTGATCTTGTCCGCCAGCTTGATCGCGCGCGCCTCGAGCGTCAGCGAAGCCGCGTGCTCCTCCTGAATGCGCTTGCGCACCGGCGAAGGCAGCGAGCGGTCGTCGGTCAGCTCCATCACCAGGATGCGCACCCGCACGCCAAACAGGCGCTCCAGCTCCTCCGGTTTTGTGTCGGTGTCTTCCACCGTATCATGCAAAAAAGCTGCCGCCAGCACCTCGGGGTCGCGCACGCCGCCCACGCGCCACAACAGATCCACCACCGCCACCAGGTGGTTGACATACGGCAAATGATCCATGCCTTTGCGGCGCTGGTTGCGGTGGCGCTCCGTGGCAAAAACCAGGGCTGCGATGAAAATGGAATTGGATTCGGGTAAGGGTGTCAACATTCGGTCGCCTTCGACAATCAATCAAGATTGAAGTTATCCGATAAGTATACTACCAGACCCGCGGGCAGGGCAGGGATTTCCACTCCATGCAATTCAGAGCAAACAATTTGCAATATATACTTGACTTAATGCAATATATATCTTACAATATCGTCATCAGGAAGATATCATCCTGGAAAGCGAGAGAGGCATATGGATGAACTGGAAATTGACAACCGTGTGAAACTGGCGCGCGTGGAGAAAGGCCTGACGCAGGAAGAGCTGGCCGACCTGGTGGGGGTCACCCGCCAGACCATCGGGCTGATCGAAGCCGGCAAGTACAACCCGACCATCAAGTTGTGCCTGATGCTGGCGCGCGCCACCGGCAAGGACCTGGATGGATTGTTCTGGATCCGTGGAGAGAGGTAAATCATGAAACCGAAGAATCTCGATGAACGTTCGGTGCAGTTGAACGGCCAGGTATCCTTCTGGGTGCTGATGCTGACTCAGATAGCGCTGGCAGGCTGGATTGTGATCAATCGTTACGTGCTGGGCAAACCCATGCAGGAAACCGGCGCAATCGCCGCCATTTTGGGCTTTTCCATGGCTGCCTATTGGGGGCTACGCGCCTACCTGAGCGGCGCGCTGCCAGTCATCTCCTGGCGCAGAATGCTGGTAATCTACATCCTGGTCGTGGCGGTCATCTTCTTCGCCACCCTGTTGATCCAGGGTGTGCCCCCGGTGGAGCGCCGCTACGAAATGGCCTACCCCTTCGCCGGTGTGGCGGTGGTGCTGGGCGTGTATATGCTGGTCGCGTACCTGGGTAAACGCCGCATGGACACGCTGATATCGGAGTAAAACAACTCATTCTAACGAGGGAAAGGGCGGGCGCGCAGCCCGCTCATCCCTCCTCGGGGAAATCGTCGCCTTCCATCTCAGGGATTTCGGTGTCCGGCGCGGGCCTGACCACGCTGTCCAGCGTATGCGTGCTGGTGTGGTAATGCCCGCGCAAATCGTCGCGGCGCGTGCCCTCCCACAGCGGAACGCCGTCAAAATAGGCCGCGCGGGCAATCAGATGCGCCGCCACCGGCGAAGTGAGCAGCAGGAAAATGATCGTCGCCACCGTGCGCGTGGTGATGCTGAAATCCCAAAAGTGTACGATTGTGCCCACCAGCAGCAGCCCGGCCCCCAGCGTGCCTGCCTTGGAGGTGGCCGACATGCGCAGGAACAGGTCCGGCATGCGCAGCAAGCCGATACTGGCCAGCAGGATGAAAAACGCGCCCACCAGCATCACCAGGGCCACGATCCACTGCACCACAAGTGCCGGCATCACACCCGCCTTTCAATGTAATAGGCAAACGCAGCCGTCCCCACAAAAGAGATCAGCGCCAGGATGATAGCCACATCCAGAAAAGCAGCCTGGCCGCTGCGCACCGCATACACGATGATGAAGCCCATCACCACAATGGTCAGCAGGTCCAGTGCAATCACCCGGTCGGGCAGGCGCGGACCACGCACCAACCGGATGAACGCCAGCACAAAAGCTGCGCTCAACATAACCAGGATTGCGCTCCACAGCACATCCAGCATCATTCAAACAACTCCTTCACGCGCCGCTCAAAGCCGTCCTTGATCTCGCGCACAAAGCGCCGCTCATCCGTCACATACAGCGCGTGCACAAACAGGATGCGCCGGTCGGAAGAAATGTCCAGCGAGAGCGTGCCCGGGGTGAGCGTGATCAGGTTCATCAGCAGCGCAACCGCCGGCGGGGAATGGATGTCCAGCGGCACGCCGATCACCGCCGGGCGCAGGTCCGGCTGCGGAGAGAGCACCGTGCGCGCCACGCGCAGGTTGGCCAGCACCAGTTCTTTGAGAAAAAACAGGGTGAATTCCAATACCTGGGGGACGCGGCGAAAATAGCCGGGACGTTTCGCGCCGCGCGTGATCAACCACAGCGTGACAAAGCCCACCACAAAGCCGAAAAGCAGGTTGAGCGGGCTGAAATCGCCCATCAGCGCGCCCCAGGCCGCCGCCAGTAGGAGGTTGAGCAAGAGAAAGGTCATCGCACGCCTCCCAACACGGCAGTGATGTAGGCTGCCCGATCCAGCAGCTGGGCTGCCGCCAGGTTCGACAGGTCCACCAATGGCCCGGCCAGCAAACCCATCGCCAGGCCGCCAGCAGCCAGCAGCAGCGCAGGCGCCCACAGCCAGGCACTCACCCGCTGCAGCGGCAGCGGGCTGTCTGCCGGGGCAGGCTTCCAGAAGGCCTCCTGCCAGACTTTACTCATCGAGTACAGGGTCAACAGGCTGACCGCCAGCGACACCGCCACCACGCCAAACTGACCACCCTCAAAACCGGCCTTCACCAGCATCAGCTTGGCGAAGAAACCCGAGAACGGCGGCAGCCCGGCCAGGGCCAGAGCCGGCACAGCAAACAGCGCGGCGATCCACGGACGGGCCTTGAACACCCCACCGAGCTGCTTCAAGTCAAAACCGCCCTGGATGCGGTCGAGGATGCCCGCCACAAAAAAGAGCGCCGTCTTGGCCATCACCACATGCACCATGAAGTAGATCGCCCCAGCCAGCCCGCCCTGGCTGGCAAGCCCAAGGCCCATCACGAGGTAACCAATCTGGCTGATGATGTGGAAGGAGAGCAGCCGGCGCAGATCCCACTGGGCCGCCGCGCCCAGCACCCCCACCACCATGGTCAGCCCCGCCACCACCAGCAGCAGCGTATTGATGAAGGCCGCTTCGCCGGTGAAGACCAGTGTAAACAGGCGAATCATCGCATACACCCCCACCTTGGTCAACAGGCCCGAGAAGAGCGCCGTCACCACCACCGGCGGGGTGTGGTAAGACGCCGGCAGCCAGAAAAAGAGCGGGAAAACTGCCGCCTTGATACCGAAGGCGATCAGGTACATCATCGCCAGAGCCGTCACCAGGCCGCGTGCCTCCACCTGCGGCAGGCGCAGCGCCAGGTCGGCCAAATTGAGCGTGCCGGTCAGGCCGTAAAGCAGGCCGGTGGCAGTGAGAAACAGCGCCGACGCCATGAAGTTGAGGATGACGTACTTGATCGAGCCTTCCAGCTGCGCGCGCTCGCCGCCCAGGGCCAGCAGCACAAACGAGGCCATCAACATCACCTCAAACCACACATACAGGTTGAAAATATCCCCGGTGGAGAACGCCCCATTGACGCCCAGCAGCAGGGCGTGGAAGAGCATGTAGAAACCGCCCGAAACGCGCGCGCGATCCATGGCCTGCACGGCGAAGACCGCCACGCACAGCCCCACCAGCCCGCTCACCGACAGCATGATCGCGCCAAACAGGTCCACCGCCAGGGTGATGCCGAACGGCGCCGGCCAGTTGCCCACCTGCAGGGTCTGCACCCCGCCGCGCAGCGTCTGGCCCAGCAATGCCAGCGAAGCCGCCAGCCCCGCGGCAGTGGTAAAAAGCGCGGTGTAGCGCTGCGCGGTGGGTCTGCGCCACAGCGCCAGCGATAGCAGCATGCCCAGCAATGGGATGAGCAAAGGAGTGGCGATGAGCATGCTCAATGCGCCTCCTCACCGGGGTCGCGCCAGTCAGGCTCATCCGGGCAGGGCAGGTCGGTGCAGCGCAGCGAATCCAGGTCGTCGGTGCCAATCTTCTGGTAGGTCTTGCGGATCAGCGTCACGGCAAAGGCGGTCATGCCAAAGCTGATCACGATGGCGGTGAGGATCAGGGCCTGAGGCAGCGGGTCCGCCGAGCCGGGCAGCACCTGCCGGGCTTCCAGGCCGATCAACGGAGGGCGCGCCGGCACCAGCCTGCCCACAGTGAATATGGTCAGGTTGACCGCATTGCTGAGCAGAAGCATGCCCACCAGCACCTTGACCAGGCTGCGGCGCATCATCATATACAGCCCGCCCGCAAAGAGCACACCCACCACCAGCGCAAGCAGCACGTTCACCGCTTCAGTCCTCCTCTTCCTCGGCCAGTGCCAGCAAAATGTGCAGCACCACGCCGATCACCACCAGGTACACCCCGACATCAAAAATCACGGGGGTGCCCAGCTTGCCCAGCACCGGCAGCGGATCCTTGAGCCACAGGCCGGTCATCAGCGGCTGGCCAAAAGCCAGCGGCAGCAGGGCGCTGCCCAACGCAACCGCCAGCCCCAGGCTGAACAAAGCCTGCGGCTGCAGCGGCAGCAGGCGGCGCAGGTCCGCCGGCGAATGCGCGATGGTGAACAGCATGAACGCCGCAGCCGCCACCAGCCCCCCCACAAACCG
>JACRAG010000204.1 GCA_016213455.1 Anaerolineae bacterium
AATAACGAACAGTTTCCCCCACGGAGAGTGAAGGAATGGCAGATCCCCTTGTAGAATGCATCCCCAATTTTTCTGATGCACGCCGCCCCGAAGTGGTTCAGGCGATCATCGACACCATCCAGGCAGTTCCCAATGTATCCGTGCTTGACCGGCATTCGGATCTGGATCATAACCGGACTGTAGTTACTTACATCGGTCCACCACAAGCCGTGGAAGAGGCTGCTTTTCTCGCCATCCAGAAAGCGGCGCAACTGATTGACCTCAATCAACACTCGGGCGCACATCCGCGCATGGGTGCCACCGACGTGGTGCCTTTTGTGCCCATTCGCGGTGTAACCATGCAAGATTGCGTTGAAATGGCACGCCGGCTGGGCAAGCGGGTTGGCGAAGCCTTGAACATCCCGGTTTACCTGTATGAAGATGCAGCCATTCGCGGCAACCGGAAAAACCTCGAGGATATCCGCCGAGGGGAATATGAAGGCATCAAAGAGGATATCAAGGTAAATCCGGAGCGCCAGCCCGATTTTGGCCCATCAGTTCTTGGTTCTGCTGGCGCAACCGTCATTGGCGCACGGCAGCCGTTGGTGGCATTCAACGTTTATCTGAACAGTGATGATGTTTCCATCGCCAGCAAGATCGCGCGGGCAGTGCGCCATTCCAGCGGCGGATTGCGCTACGTCAAAGCCATGGGCGTGCTGGTCGAAGGACGTGCCCAGGTCTCCATGAATCTGACCAATTTCCGCCAGACTCCCGTATTCCGGGTGGTGGAAATGGTGCGCCGGGAGGCAGAACGATATGGGGTGGGCATTCACCACAGTGAATTGGTTGGCCTGATCCCCCAGGAAGCATTGATCGATTCGGCAGTCTGGTATATGCAGTTGGACGGATTCGACCCCGAGCAGGTGCTTGAACAACGCATGGCGCATGTACTCAATGCCAGTCCATCCCAGCCTGTATCCTCCACTAATTTCTTGGACGAACTGGCCCGCGGCACCCCCACGCCCGGCGGCGGATCGGCTTCTGCATTTGCCGGAGCCGCGGCTGCCGCGTTGACCGCCATGGTGGCACGCCTGACCACCGGGAAAAAGAAATATGCCGAAGTTGAGCCGCAAATGTGGAGCCTGATCGAGAAGGCGGAAAAACTACGCGCTGATCTCACGGCTGCCATTGATGAAGACGCCGCTGCATTCCAGGCATTCCTGGCTGCCTCGCGGCTGCCTAAAGACACCCCCGACCAGCAGCTGGTACGCGATGAAGCCCTTCACGCTGCCACCATGGGCGCCATCCAGGTGCCGCGTAAGGTGACTGGCCTGGCGCTTGAGGTGATGGAACTGGCCCTGAGTGCAGCCCGGTCGGGTAACATCAACGCCATCTCCGACGCTGGAAGCGCAGCCGCGCTGGCGCGGGCAGCTTTCACTGGAGCCGGTTTGAATGTCCGCATCAACTGGAAAGGCTTGCAGGATGAAACCCGCGCCATACCCTTCCTTTCTGAGTTAAACGATCGAGAGCAGCACCTGAACGAAATGGAGGGTGAACTACACCGCATCCTGATCGACCGTGGAGGATTGTCCTTCTGAAGCCATTTACCAACCGGCATGGCAACCTGCTTCCACGGGTTGCCATGCTTTTTTTCCTTTTCCTACTCACCTCTTGCTGGAAACCCGCCCCCTCCAATCAGGCCACGGCAACACCAACCAGCATGGAGCCTGTGCCCACCTCCCTGCCGCCCGTATCGACCCCACAGCCGGTATCCATCTGGATCGATCCTGCTTTCCCTTACGCGTCTGGAGCGGATCTGACCCTGCCGGATGGCTATGAAATCAGCAAAACAGCGGAAGAAGCAGCCATCAAACTGTCTGCCAAAGCTGACGAGCCCTTCACCGAGCAAGTCTTCGCACTCGTCGCGCCCTTTTTCACCCTGACGGACGGCATCAGCGCCCAACAATTGATGAACCTCTGGCAAAAAGGCCAGGCGATTCCAGACGGTCCAGACTCCCTGCTGGTCGATGACAGCGCAGCATTGGGATTTGAGTATCTGTGGGGCAAGCCATCCAGCCGGGTTTACCCGACCAACCCGAACGACATGCTGTCTAAGGCGCAAAGATCCAAGCGAACCTGGGTGTTGATTCCTTTCGATCAACTCGATCCAGCCTGGAAAGTCATCGCCATCGATGGGGACAACCCATTGTGGAAGGAATTCAACCCCAGCCGTTATCCGCTGCGCCTGGAATTTGGCTGGATCGGTGCCGAACAAACCCTGGAGCCTCTTCGTAAAGCCAATCCCTTCCCGACCACCAACCGCTTCCCCGATCACCTGACCACAGTGATGGTGACCGGCACCACGGCCCTGGTACGCGGAACCGGCGCCCTCATGGAACTGCACGGCATGACCTATCCTGCCGGCGACATTGGACCCTGGCTGCAGAATGCCGACATTTTGCACATCTCCAACGAAATCGCCTTCGCAAAAAATTGCCCGCCGCAGAGCAATTGGGACGGACTGGCCTTTTGCAGCCAGCCGCGTTACATCGAGCTGCTCGAAGAAATCGGCACCGACGTGGTTGATCTGACAGGCGATCATTTTGCGGATTGGTCTGAGCAAGCCATGCGGGATACCCTGCAAATGTACGCCACGCGCGGTTGGCTGGTCTTTGGCGGGGGCGAGAACCTTGAGGCAGGCCGTCAGCCAGCTTTGTTTGAACACAACGGTAACAAGATCGCGTTCTTG
>JACRAG010000210.1 GCA_016213455.1 Anaerolineae bacterium
CCGGGCCCTGCACGCCGTAACCGAGCCCCGCCACCACTTCATCTTTCAACACAGCCTGAGCGCGCTCCAGCGGGAACTCTTCACGCGTCACAACTTCTTCCCACGTACCTGCAAAATTCAGTTTAGCCATTCCAAAAATCTCCTCTGGTGATCCCTCGCGGGGTTTTTTATTTCCGTATCGATCCGAAGATTATTTTCCCCCACCCCCTGCCCCGCCCCCAGGGGCGGGGAGAATGAGGATTTTGGAGATCGTTTGCGGCCCTTTGTGCCGCAAACGATCTCCAAACCTTCTGTTTGGGGGGATGGGCAATGTTGTTAATTTTCGGATACGTTCTCAATCAACCAAACGCCGGATCAGGCGGCCGGGTCTGCCAGACCTGACGGGAGCGTCCGGCGGTGGTTCAATCAGGCGTGCACGCCGTTACCGTTGCCGTTCACATACAGCGGGCTGGTGCCGCGCGCCATGGCGACGATGCCGGTGCGCACCATTTCGATGATACCCAGCGGGCGCAGCACATCCACAAAGCCTTCGATCTTGTCCTCATCGCCGGTGATCTCGATGATGAAGGACGAGTTGGTCACATCCACAATGCGCGCGCGGAACACGTCCACCGTCTGCATGATGTGCGTGCGGTTCTCCGCCGTGGCAGAGACCTTGATCATCGCCAGGTCGCGGGTCACCTTGGGGAGCACGGTCAGGTCTTCGACCTGGATGACATTGACCAGTTTGTACAGGTAGGAGGTCAGGCGCTCCACGTTCTGGTCATCGCTGTCCACCACAATGGTCATGCGCGAGACGCCAGGCGACTCGGTGTGACCGACGGTGAGCGATTCGATGTTAAAGGCGCGCCGGCGGAAGAGGGAAGCCACCCGGTTCAGCACGCCCGGTTTATCTTCAACTAAAGCAACAATCGTGTGGTACATCTAGATTTCATCCTCTGCCGTTTCGGCGATGGGGTTGGGCATGGGACGGCGGATCATATTGTGCAGGTCGGCGCCGGAGGGAACCATCGGGTAAACGCTGTCTTCCTGCTCCACGCGGAAGTCGATCACCACGGTACCGTCCGTCTGGCGAGCCTGCTGGATGGCGCTGACCACTTCGCCGCGCTGGGTGACGCGCAGACCGGTCAGACCGTGAGCCTCTGCCAGTTTCACAAAATCAGGGCTGCGCATGGGGGTGGCAGCGTAACGGCGCTCGTAGAAGAACTCCTGCCACTGGCGCACCATGCCCAGGAAGCCATTGTTCATCACTGCCACATTGACCTTGACGTTTTCCTGCGCCGCGGTGGAAAGCTCGGCAGCGGTCATCTGGAAGCCGCCGTCGCCCGCCACAGCCCCCACATCCGCCTCGGGGCGGGCCAGTTTGGCGCCAATCGCGGCGGGCAGGCCAAAGCCCATCGTGCCCAGGCCGCCCGAGGTGATCCACATATTGGGGTTGTCCTGCTTGTAGTATTGCGCCGTCCACATCTGGTGCTGGCCCACGTCGGTGACGATCATCGCGTCGCCGGAGGTGGTGTGCCACAGGTCGTTGATCACATGCGCAGCGTAGAGGTGATCGTCGGGAGGCAGGTTCTGGATGTCGCGCACGGCGCTGTCGCCTTTGGAACGGGCGATCTGGGACAACCAGTCGATGTGGCTGACCGGCTGCATCTGCGCCAGGATCTGGCGCAGGGTATCGCGCAGGTCGCCCACCAGGGCCAGGTCCACGGGAACATTCTTGTTGACCTCGGCCGGATCGATCTCGATGTGAATTTTCTTTGCATTTACGGCATAGGTTTTCAGGTTGCCGGTCACGCGGTCGTCAAAACGCATGCCAAAGGCCAGCAGCAGGTCGGCCTCCTGAATGGCCTGGTTGACCCAGGCTTCGCCGTGCATGCCCATCATGCCCAGGTTGAGCGGGTGGGTCGCCGGGAAGCAGCTGATGCCCAGCAGGGTCATCGCCACCGGCACATTGGCCGTCTCGGCAAACTGGCGCAGCTCGTTCATCGCGCCCGAGAGCAGCACGCCGCGCCCCGCCAGGATGAGCGGGCGCTTGGCGGCGGAGATCATCTCCAGCGCCTGTTCGATCTGGCGCGAAGTGGGGCGCAGGTCGGGGCGGTAACCGCGCATCTTGATCGGCTTGTCGTCATAGGTCCATTCCAGGCTGTGCTGCTGGGCATCCTTGGCGATATCCACCAGCACGGGACCGGGCCGGCCGGTGCGGGCGATGTAAAACGCCTCGCGCAACACCGGGCCAATCTCTTCGGTGTGGGTGACCAGGTAATTGTGCTTGGTGATCGGCAGGGTGATACCGGTCACGTCGGTCTCCTGGAAGGCGTCAAACCCGATCAGCTTGCTGGCCACCTGCCCGGTGATGAACACGGTCGGCGACGAGTCCATCATGGCTGTGGCGATGCCGGTGACCAGGTTGGTGGCGCCGGGGCCGGAAGTGGCCATCGCCACCCCCACCTTGCCGCTGGCGCGCGCGTATCCGTCGGCCATGTGGGCGGCGCCCTGTTCATGGCGGGTGAGTACGTGGCGCACCGGGTAATCCAGCATGGCGTCATAAATGGGCAGGTTGGCCCCGCCCGGGTAGCCGAACACCACGTCCACGCCTTCGCGAACCAGCGTTTCCCACAGTATTTGTGCACCCGTAAGTTTCATCCGTCTCCTCCTTTGGTCTAAAAACCACCCCCGCATCCGCGGGAGATGTGTCGATCGGGTAGGGCGCTCAGCACTTGAGCACCGCGCCGGTGTCGGCGCTGGTGACAAATGCGGCGTAGCGCCGCAGCCACTTGCTGGTCGTGCGCGTCTGGAAGGGCGGCAGCGCCGCCAGGCGGCGTTCGATCTCCTCCGCGCTCAGACGCACGTTCAACGTGCGAGCGTCCAGGTCCAGCTCCACCACGTCTCCGGGCTGCAGCGCGGCGATGGGTCCGCCGGCTGCCGCTTCGGGAGAGATGTGACCGATACACGCGCCGCGTGTACCACCGGAGAAACGCCCGTCCGTAATCAATGCCACCTGCTCGCCCAATCCCATGCCCATGATGGCGCTGGTCGGGGAGAGCATTTCCTGCATGCCAGGCCCGCCGCGCGGACCCTCATAGCGCACCACCACCACGTCGCCGGGCTGCACTTCGCGCGCCAGGATGCCCTTGAGGGCTTCATCCTGCGACTCGTAGATGCGCGCCGGTCCGCTGAAGTGGCGCATCGAGGCCGCCACGCCGCCGGTCTTCACCACCGCGCCCTGGGGGGCCAGGTTGCCGAACAAAATCGCCAGTCCGCCGCGCTGCGAATGAGCGTTCTCCGCCCGGCGGATCACCTCGTCGTCCTTGATCTCCGCGCCGGCGATGGACTGCCCCAGCGTGCCGCCGGTGACGGTGATGCGGTCCAGGTGCAGCATGCCGGTGGCGCGCTGCACTTCGTTCAAAATGGCGGGGATGCCCCCGGCGCGGTGCACATCTTCCATGTGCCATTTGCCCGCCGGGCTGACCTTGCTGAGGTGCGGCACGCGCTCGGCGACGCGGTTGATGCGCTCCAGCGAATATTCCAGCCCGCCTTCGTTGGCCAGGGCCAGGGCGTGCAAAATGGTGTTGCTCGAACCGCCCATCGCCATATCCAGGGCAAAGGCGTCATCCATCGCGTCCACGGTGACGATGTCGCGCGGCTTGATGTCGCGTTCCACCAGGGTCAGGATCTGCCCGGCGGCGCGGGTCGCCAGCGCCTCGCGTTCGGGGGTGCGCGCCAGCGCCGAACCGTTGAAGGGCAGCGCCAGCCCCAGGGCTTCCATCAGGCAGTTCATGCTGTTGGCGGTGAACATGCCCGAGCAGGACCCGCAGGATGGGCAGGCATGGTCTTCCAGCACCTTCAGGCGGCGCGCGTCGATCTTGCCAGCCTGAAACGCGCCCACGCCTTCAAATACCGAGATCAGGTCGATCGGCTCGCCATCCGGGGTGCGTCCGGCTGCCATCGGCCCGCCGGAAACAAAAATCGCCGGGATGTTCACGCGCATTGCTGCCATGAGCATACCCGGCACGATTTTGTCGCAGTTGGGGATACACACCATACCGTCAAAGCGGTGGGCTTCCAGCATGGTTTCGATGGAGTCGGCGATCAATTCGCGCGACGGCAGGGAGTATTTCATCCCCACATGCCCCATGGCGATGCCGTCATCCACCGCGATGGTGTTGAACTCGAAGGGCACGCCGCCCGCCGCACGCACCGCCTGTTTGACCAGCTTGCCAAAATCCTGCAGGTGCACATGCCCCGGCACAATGTCCACATAAGAATTCACCACGGCGATGAAGGGTTTCTCCATGTCGGCGTCGGTCACACCGGTGGCCTTGAGCAGGGCCCGGTGGGGAGCGTGTTCAAATCCGCGTTTGATCTGGTCTGATCGCATAAAACTCCAAGAAATAAGAGATCAAAAAACCGCCCTTTCGGGCGGTTTGGCTTTTACTTACGTTGGGTATTATCTGTCACTTCGTACTAGATAATCTGCTCGCTCCATCTCGCCGCCCGAAACTGGAAAAGGCCCTCAATTACGAGGACCGAAATAAGGACCAGAATGAACAGCGAGAATTGGGCGAACATTAGAAGGCGATATTCCTGAAAAATCAAGGTCCCTTGATGATAGTGGAAATGAAATTAAAAGTCAATAAGCAATATTAAGAATTTTGCAAGGAATTTTTGGTTTCAACCCAATGATTGCCAAGGGACGGGATGGACAGCGGGGAGAATACCTGCGAATCACGGTTTTGGGCGAAGGAACGTTCGCCAAGCCGGTTGGTCCGTCCGAGATTCGACATCCATGCGGCGATGCCCGCCTGCGTGCCCAGGCCCAAAACCACCCGCCCCGGTTCTACGCCAGCATCAACTCCATGCCCACATCGTCGGGATCGTCACCGTAACGCGGAATTTCCACAAAACCCAGGCGCCGATAAAACCGGTAGGCGCGCTTCTGGTAAGCCGGGCTGGTCTCCAGACGCACGCAGGTATAGCCCTGCTCACGTGCGACCTCCAACAGGCGCTCCATCAGCGCGCGCCCCACGCCCAACCCGTGATACGCCGGCAGCAGCCACAGCCGCTTGATCTCCCCCACGCCATCCTCCAGCCGGCGCAGCCCGCCGGTGCCAATCAAACGCCCATCGTCGAACGCCGCCAGGAACACGCCGCCCTTCTCCATATAACTGGACTGAAAGTTGAGCACATCCACAATCGGCCATTCGCGCTCCAGTTTGGCAGCGGCCTCTTCAAAGGTCAATTCCGGCATGAACAGTGCGTGCGCCACAGCATAGATGACGCGCCGGGCCTCTACGGCTTGCTCGGGGCGAAGCGGTGCAATTTCGATCATAAAAACAAAACCTCGCTTATTGTCCTTACGGCTATTGGGTTGGATTGTTCAGGATATTCGCCGGAAGAATTTCCCTGCATTTTGGATAATTCACACATCCATAGAATGGCTGTCCCGCTTTATCGCTGTTCTTTGCGGTTCGCAGAACCATGGGTTGACCACATTTTGGGCAGAAGGGAGCCCGGTTGGAGACACCCTGCTGTCCCGGTTGGGCTGGCTGATCAGGCGCCGGCGAGGAAACGATTGGCTTTCCATTTTCTGAATTTTGTTGCAGTGCCTGTTTGAACAGAACCCCCAACTCGGATGTATTATAAGCGCTGCGAACCGGCACATGAATCAAGGGTAAACCAGCGGCTTCGAACACATTGTCAACAAACTCATCCCGGATTTCCCGGTCTGAGCGTTGGTGGCTGCTGTCGTCCAACTCGATGGCAAAACGCGGACGCATTGTTTTGGGGTCGCAGATTAAGAAGTCGACATGTTTCCGGTTAATCCGATTGAATGCCCCACGATTTTCGTTAGGCCGGACCACAAAGAAAATATCTGCGAGAGAAACTTTGGAACAAATCGTCAGGTGCTCCCCCATCATGCTTTTGATTACCTGATAAAAGGACTGTTCCGCAGGCGACAAAAAATCATCGCGCACCCGATAAGGAAAGGTTTCAACATCCGTTTCATCAGCGTCTGAATGGATGCTGACAGGATCAGGTTTTCCGCCCAGCAGATTCATAATGGATGCCAGGCAGCCCGGTTTTGATGATGTCTTCAATGGTGATCTCCTGAATTGGGTTTCATATTGTGGATTTTCCGTGAGTTCGGGATAGGCACCCCCCTAGATCAAGCATTCCCACCAGAAAAGAGACCGTGAGATGGTAAATTGGGCCCCTAACTCAAACTGACGTTGTTTTGTTTAAGACAAAGCCGTGATGAAAACGATTTTCCCATCGCCTGGCATGCAGCTATTCCACTTCCACACTTTCCTTCATGGGTGGACACTGCAGCAAAGCCTGCTCCTGCAACAAGTCAAAAAACAGGTCCACCAGGCGCGGGTCGAACTTGCGACCGGACTCCTCGCGCAGGTAGGCACACACCTGCTCTGCAGCCCAGGCCGGGCGGTAGGGACGATCAAAACTGAGCGCGTCCCACACGTCCACAATGGCAAACACCCGCGCGGTCAGCGGGATGGTCTCGCCCACCAGGCCGTAGGGATAGCCGGAGCCGTCCCAGCGTTCATGGTGATACTGCGGAATGGCCAGGGCGGGACGCAGGTAATCAATCGCCGCCAGCATGCGCGCGGCGTTTTCGGGGTGGCGCCGCATGATCACCCATTCCTCTTCGTCCAGCCGCCCCTCTTTGTTCAAAATCTGGTCGGGCACCCCCAGCTTGCCGATATCGTGCAGCAGCGCGCCGATGCGCACAAACTCCAGCTCTTCCTCAGGCACCCCGGCGCGTTGGGCCAGGCCGACTGCCAGCTCGCTGACCCGCTGGCTGTGGCCCTCGGTCTCCTTGTCACGCAGCTCCAGCGCGTGCGAAAGCCCCACAATGGTGGCCTGGTAAGCCTGGCGCAGTTCCTCGTTGGAGCGCTGCAAATTTTCCAGCAGGCGCGCGTTATAAATGGCAATGGCGGCCTGGCTGGCCATCGCATCCAGAAAATCCAACCATTCCGGGTCGATCCCCAGCGGTTTGCGGCTGAACACCTCCAGCACGCCCTGCACCTGATCTTTGGCGATTAACGGCAGCGCGCAAAAGGCGCTGTAACCTTCCTCGCGGATCCAGGCGTATTTAAAGCCTTTGGCCAGTTCCTCAGGCGCGTCCATGATCAGGATCCGTTCGCGCCGCAAGGCAGCCTGCCCGGCAAAGCTTTCGCCCTCGCTCAAGCGGATGGCGGACCCATCGCCGGAGGTGAAACCCACTCCCGCGCAGTAATCCAGGC
>JACRAG010000224.1 GCA_016213455.1 Anaerolineae bacterium
GCCAAAAAGCCCGCAATCGCCACGTTGCGGATCCACACGCCGATCATCGCCATGCGCTGTTCCGGCGCTGTTTTGAAGAAACGGATGATCACGGCTGACGGAAGCAGCAGTGCCAGCGGAGCGGCGTTAATCTTTGAGGATACCGCCATGCCCAATGCAATGCCGAACAGGGCATAAGGCCACAGGCTGCCCCACCGGGTGCGCAGCCAATCCACGCCGCGTTCCTGCTCGCGCTCGTTGAGTACATCTTCATCCCCGTTGATCGGTAAAACCCTGATCGCAAAGTAGATCGTCAGGGTGGCGAAGAACGTCATGAAGGTGTCTTCTTTAAAAAAGTGCGAGAGCTGGATAGGAAGCACAGATAACGCGTAGAACAACGCAGCGATCAACGCCATGCGCTGGTTTTGATAAAGCCTTTTGACAATCAGGAAAACCAGCAACAGCGTGCCCAGGTCAAGCAGTCCAGAAATGGTCCGACCGACGAGGTGAACGTCGTCGTAACCGGACTGACCCAACCATTCACCCGCATAACGCACGATGAACATGGGCAAGGTGCCGTACACATAAAAACCATATCCACGGTTGTGAGGATTGAGGCTTGAGGTTTCTGTATTGAAATAATCGCCAATCGATTTGACCGGTTCGATGGACGTAGCCACCATGGTCAGGAAGCGCTCATCCGGATGCATGTGCGTATTCTGATCCCAACCGATGCCAGTAAAACGGAACACGGCGCCAAGCAGCAGGATCGACACCAGCAACAGATCCCAAATGAGCGTCTGCATGAAGGAGGGTGGTTTGCGAACCGGTTCCACGTCCTGCTGATCACGAATATCTTGCAAAGGTTGATCACTCATAGGTAAAGGAATCCTCACACTCACGGAAGGGCTGGCATCACATCGGACACCGGTGGGACAAGGAAGATCAGAAAATTCTTGCCCTCACGCGTGGATTGATGGAACGAAAAACGACCAGTGGGATAGGTGGCCTTCAATTTGTCGATGGAAACCGTGTCCAGTGGATTCAACATGAACATTTTCGCACGTGGTTCCGCCAGCGTCCCTTCGATCATGTCGGAGTTGATCTCCGGATTGATCGCGGGGTAGCCGGCATTCATCCCCACCAGCCGGGTATCCACCCAATAGGGGAATCCAATTACATACACGCTCTCAGGCGCGCCAACCGAAGTGGCAAATCCGTGCATTATCTCACCCATCTCGGCGGTATTCCAGGAGCTGGCATCAAATTGCTTGCGGAATTGGACAAAAAACAGATCGTAATTCAACTGCACAATGATAATGGTCAGCAGCAAACCGGTCACAAAAGCCATTCGTCTCGGCAAGCCGCGCAGCATCGCATCGAATCCCAATGCAGCGATCAGGAATACCGGCACATACGCGCCAGCTGTACGGTTCAGGTTGGGGTTCTCATTCGGAAATGCCAGCGATAAGATGGACGGCAGCAGCAGAATGGGGATTGACACCAGTAAGAAAATGTCGCGCCAATGCCTGGTTCTAATGAAACGCAGCAGCAGAAGCACAGCGCCGACAAAGAAAAACGCCGCCGTTATCATGTCCAAAGCTGGTCGACCGGGGATGGAATGAACCCAAACCTCGCCATTGTCGACAAAGAACATGCGCAGTGCTCTCCACGTATTGCTGAAAAAGATGAGCACCGGGTTGCCAGGTAAAGCCTGCTCTGTATCCAGAATGCGGGTGAAAGACCGGTAATTAAAGATTTCCCAATGGCTCAGTGCATAACGAAACAACGGCACAAAGATGGCAAAGGAGATGACCGCCAACAAACCGCCCCAGGCTGCCGCATGCACACGCAGTCCTTTCGTCCGGCGGTCCAGCATATACAATCCGATGGCTACCACCACCATCAAGGGCACGATCCGGCTGGAAGTGTAGCCATGCAGGCCGATCCCTAGCCAGACTCCAGACCACACGAAATCCATGCGCCGGCTGGTACGCAACCCCCGTAGCAGATAATACATCACCGGTGCAACACAAAACGGGTACAACGGGAAACGCAAGCCAACCCGGGAGATGATATTGGCCCAGTATGCCACACCGGTGAACAGCAGCGCATAGAGTGCCACCCATTTTCCACCGACCTCATACCCAATCCGGTATACAAAGTACAGCACCACCAAACCGGTGATGATCGTACCGATTTTCAGGCTCATGTAGGAAATGCCGGTGCCAAACAATTGCGCCATCAAAGCCGTCCAGTAGAACTGGAAAGCTTCGCGGCCGGTGTTGCGCTCAAAAAAGATTTTGGTCTGACCGGAAAGCACATCGCTGACATCATAAAGCTTTTCGGCATGGTCAGAAACCATGTCCATGGGCAGGTTGGCAATGTCGGTGAAACGGAAAACCGCCACCACCAGCAGGACAGCCACCACCAACATGGCGTAGAAATTAAACCGGATGGAAAATTTCGGGGCGCTCAAGCGAACCGCCAAGGCGCGCAACCCTTCAACCGGCGCAAAGCGCAAATTGCCCAACGCAAAGATGATCACCACAATTGAAGCGAGCCAGACGCTCAGGTTCAAGGACGTGAAGGTGAAATTTTCCAGTCCAAACAGCACAAATGAAACCAACAGCATAATCGCCCCAACCAGGGCCAGCTGCCAGCGCGCTTTCAGGTCATCCTGAACGAAAAGCTCGGGTTCACCATGAGCCAGGTGCAGCTCACCGCGCCAAAATGCGACCGCTGCCGCAATAGCAGACACGGCATACACGGCTGCCGCGGGCCAGCGCTGTTGGGTGGGCGGTTCCAGCAGGAATTGCGCTGCCAGCGCCAGGCCAAAAGGCAGCAGCGCCAGCCAGGCAATCCGAAAAACAGCCGGAATACTGCTCGCCTGGGTTTCGGTCTGGTCAATTTCTTCAATAACAGGGATCACTGCCTGATCTTCAGGATTGAGCGGGATTCGAATCCGCTGTTTATCCCAAAACCTCAAGCGTGATTTCACATAATCCAGAACGCTGGGCTCATCCTGCAGCATACAGTCACCTCAATTTCGATGAGTAATGTAAAAACTGTACACACCCTGATCTGAAACGGGATTCTCGAAAACTTTTTTGGCGATGCGGTAAGCCAGAGCCAGGTTGGTCTTGTTCGGCGCAAGCA
>JACRAG010000026.1 GCA_016213455.1 Anaerolineae bacterium
CAAGCGTTGTCCGGTAGAAGTTCAGTGACGGCTCCATTAACCAGCTACTCGCCAGCTTAATCACACAGTTCGGGCAATCCGCCTGCCGGTCTTGATCGATCAACGCCAGAATTCGCCGGTTATGGGCCTCAGAGCCCCAATCGCGAAGCGTGTGAGGATCATAACTGCGTGCAAAACTCCACAGAACCAGCCCGGCAGCAAGCACGGGAATTACCGGCAAGAAACGCGCCGCAGTCACAGGATGCCGGATCTGGAGCAGGGCATCCATCACCAGAATCATCAACAGCAGGATCAACGGCAGATAATACAATGCCGCGCGCGATACCGGGTAGAGCGCACCCAACCAGCGTGCCTGCAACAAAGGCAGACCGGCTGCCCCTGCCAGCATTACGGCGCAGGTGGTGAAGAAAGACCATTGTTTTTTCACCAGCAGATCACGCATGGACAGGAACAACCCCAGCATAACCAGTGCAATCATCCCTGTTGTGATCGCCGGCACCAGTGGCGATGTGTCGTCCACCACATACAACCCTGTAAGGACCAGACTGCCCAGCGTGTCTTGAAAAAAATCCTGACCGCCAAAATAGAGCATATGATTTTGTTGAAGCACCACCAGCTGCACGCCCACCCACAGCACAAACACCCCGGTGAGCATCAAGAACAGGTTTGTGACGGCAAGGTTGGGATGAAAGCGCCGTCCTGTCTCATCGCTCAACAACAGCCAGGCGCTGACCAGCAGCATGGGTAGAAAGAAGTTCACGAAAGAATAAATCGCCAGCACAGCCAGGGCGCCAGCCAGCGCCGCCAGGAACAGAAAAGGCGCGAACGCCTGCCGGCGCTGCCGGGCGTCATGCGCCTGCACCAGCAGGGTGATCGCCAGCAGTTCAAAACCAATCGCCAGCCCATACCCGCGCGCCAGGGCAAAGAAATCCAGCTGATAGGGATTGAGATTCAACAGCACAAATCCTGCGACCTGCAGCGCAGGGTGGCGAAAACGCCTGAGAAGGACAAGCGAGCAGCCCAGGTACAACGCATGTGCGAGTAAATTGGGCAGGCGCAGCGACAGCTCCGAACTTCCCAAGGTGTGCGCGCAAACCTGCATTAAGAAGGTATTGAGCGGGTGGTTGTTGGCTTCCAGCTGCCAATATGGCGCCCAGGTGAAGCCGGCATAACTCAGGCTCTCATCGTGGGTGAACGGATACGTGGCTGCCCGGTAAACAGAACAGACCAGCAGCGCGGCGCTGCCAAGCATCAGGAGCGTCCACACCAGGCGCGAGAACGGCGTGGTCGAAGATGGCGCAGCAGCGCCTTCCACCGCCTGAGCCGGGCGGAACACCCGGATCAACTGCGCCGCGCCTGACTTGACGGCATCCAGAAATGGCTGCGGATCTGCCAGCCAGACCATGCCCCAAAACTGGCAAACGATCAAAGCCGTTACGACAAAGAAAGGTTTCGCGGTTGTGAAATAGACGTGATAAATATCAAACAACGACGGTGGGGCAATCAGAAAAACCACGCCGAGAAACAACCACAGGTCTGAGAATAAAATCACGCCCATGCGGGGCAGGATGGGCAGCCGCGCGGGAAAGCCTTTGAGCGAAGGAGTCTGGCGCGAAAGGCGCAGCCCCAGTAGGAGAATCCCGAACGCCAGGATCACCCCGACCGCGACCAGCCTCAATCTTTTCAGCGAAATCCCTAGAAACATGGCGTTGATCGCCCCCATCGAGCGGGCAACGATCAGAGCGCAGGCGAGCAGCAGTTCAGCAAAGCTCAACAGGCTGAAGAACAGCACCAGCCGGTTGGCAGGCAGGGTTGTGATGGTTTTTTTAATGTTGGACATCGACGTTTCACGCAGGCGCAGACCGGATGAGCTGGGATGGAAACCCGGCTGCAGCCACACTTACCCCCGGAGCATGGAAATGGATGGAAAAGCGGCTTGCCCGATGCAAGCCGCTGATGAGTATACCAAAGTCTGCGCGCCGCGCACAATTTTTACGGAAAATCCAATGTGATGGTGAAATCCCAATTGGCAAACAGGCTCTCGTCTCCATTGGCCGATACCGGCTCGACCAGAATACGCACAGCATAGGTGCCGTCTTTGACCACCGGGCCGTTCTCGCTCCAGGCAATCGCGTAGTTATACAAGGGCCAGGGGTTGCAATCCGGCTCGCCGCCGCCAAAAATGCAGTAGCCCGCGTTGTTCTCGGTGCGGCTGTACACCTCATTCCCATTTTCGTCCAATACGGTGAAGAATACGCGTTTCACCCCATCACCATCCTTGGTCGTGCCAATCTCCTTGACCGCCATGCGGATCAGGAAATCCGGCGAGGTAATCACCGAACCATCCAGGTTAAGGGGCGTGCCGTCCGGCTGGGAATTGCTCAAAGCCGGCGGCTTGGGCCGGGGCGGCGCAGCCACGTCCACTCTGGGCAGGCTGTTGACATCTACGTTGCACTTCACAAATTCCGCGCCCGCACTGACCCAGCCCACCTTGCCGCTGGACGGGTCGCTGACCTGCACCCAGGTTCCACCGGGGAAACCGGAGGGGTTGAAACCCTGCGGGATGACCACGGCATCTTTTTGCAGCGTGCCCAGGGGTGGATTGAAGGCTGTGCCCGGCCCGCTGCGGAAGTTCAATCCCTGCTGTACCACGCACTGTGGACCGGTGGTGGGGCTGGGCTGCGGCGTGGCGCTGGGGCCAGGAGTCGGGCTGTCTGCCACCGTCGGGCTGGGAGCCGGCGTATCCGAAGGGGCTGTGGTGGGTTCCACCACCACGGTGACCACAAATGGCGTCTGGGTGGGCTGTTCCTCCGGCTGACCGGGGACGCATCCCACCACCAGCAGCGCCGCCAATGCCATCCAAACCAGGCTGCGAACTTTCATTTCAACCTCCTGCTTCCGGCGCGCCGAGCTGCTGCTGCAGTTCATCGCGATAAGGCGTGCACAGCTTCCCGGCAATGTCGTCTTTCAAAATCCGGTCTGTGGATGCCTGCCCCATGGTGATGCACCGGTCATAAGCCGCCAGCGCACGCTCGTACCAGGCGCGGCTGGACTCACTCGCTCCCGCGGTCTCCTCCAGAAAACCCAGCCACTGGTAGGCTGTAGCCAGGGTCTGTACCGACTGCGCCAGGTAGCGCGCCTGCCCTTCCGCTTCCAGCGGGGCAAGGATGCCCTCCAGCACAGCCACAGACTGCTGCACCCGTTCGCCAGCTTCGTCACTGCGCCCCAGGCGGTAAGCCAGCTCACCCTGCAAACGCAGCGTGGTGCCGGCCCCCAATTGCGCCGCCAGGTGCACCGGCGACCCCGCCGGGTCTGGCGGCATGGCAGCCACCGACTCGTAGGTCTGCAGGGCCTGCCTGGCAAAATCCTCGGCCGCCAGCAGGCTGGCTTCCGGTGCGTCCTCGCCCGCCGCCAGCCGGCGCGCGGAGGCCAGGTACACGCTGCCCAGGCCCACGGCTGCCCGCGCATACTGGCTGTCCAGGCTCAACGCTTTCTGAAAAGCGCCCTCAGCTTGATTGGTCAAAGCATCGCGGCGGTCCGCATCGCGATCAGAAAGAAACAGGCTTTCGCGCCCCAGAAAAAACTGCACCGCGGGGATATCCGCCGAGAGCTGCGCTGCGCGCTCAAATGCCTGCAGAGCCGCCGCCGGGTCGCCAAAACTGGCGCGCGCCAACCCCAGAGACACCCAGGCCAGGGTGGAGGCCTGCCGGTTGACGTCCGCTTCTACCTCCAGCCCGGGGTTGCGCGCATCCGCCAGCAGGATGGGGGCCGACCGGTAACCGCCTTGAATCTCCTCGAAGCGGTAGCCCATCTGCGGCGCCAGCCAGAACTCCAGCGTCAGGCGCGCCGGCTGCACCGACTCGTCCACCTGCCCGAAGACGATCATCTGCGCGTTCAGGCGTTCTGCCATCGCCGCAGCCGATGCGCTGCGCTCTTCGGGCGTGCCGCCCTGCACCACCCCGATGGTCACATTCTGGCGGCGCAGGACCGGACCATCTTGCCAGACCTGGATATTTGCCTCGGCAGCCAGCTCCGCGGTGAGTTGATTACCCACCCAGCCGCTCAGTTTGGCCCCACTTTCGCCCGGACCGGAAAATTCGGCCACGGCGATATTGAAAATGCCATCCATGCGCGCCGGGGTGAGAAAGCGCACGTACAGGCCGCTCAGGAAGAAGACCGCAATCAGCGCTGCCAGTGCGCCCACCCCCGCCAGCGGCAGGAACACGCGCCGCAGCCGCTGTCCTTCGCGTTCGCGGCGCAGTTCAGCGTCCACGGCATGCTGTGACGCCTCCAGATATGCCGCCTCATCCAGGCTGAGCTGGTCGGCGTGCGCCGCAGCCCAGACCTGGGCTTCCGCCAGGCGCTTGCCGCGATACAGCGCGCCGCTGTCACGGCCCAGGCGCAGCCAGCCGGCTGTATCTTCGGTCAGTTGGCGGTGCAAAATCAACCCCTCGCGGTCCTGCGCCAGCCACTGGCGCAGGGTGGGCCATTCGCGGATCAGGGCTTCGTGCGCCACCTCCACCGATTTCTCCCCGCCCGGCCCGGCGCTGCCGGTGATCACCAGGCGCGCATCGGTCAGGATGGACAGCACCGCCTCGATGGTGACCGGGTCGGTGGATCGGGTGATCAGCTCAGAGAAGGAAGCCCGCCGGCGGGTATCCTTGGCATCTTCGTCCAGTTCAGCCAGGTGCAGGAAGATCATGCGCGCGATGGGCTGCTGCTCGGCGCTCAGGCGGCGGTTGAAGACCGCCTCGGCGGTTTTGGCAATGGCGCCGCGCACCCCGCCCGCCTCGGTGTAGCTGGAAAGGGTCATGGTGCGCCCGCGCCGGCGCAGCCAGGTCTCCAACAGGGCGTGCGATAGCAGCGGCAGTGCGCCCGGTTCAGCGCCGATGTCGTCCAGCATCACCTCCACCAGCCCGTCCTGGATCTTCCAGTTGCCCAGCGCAGCCGGCTGGACGATGGCGCGGAACAGCTCATCGCGGTTCATCGCGCCGATGAACTCCTGGCGGCGCGCCACCCGCTCGCGCAGGCGGTCATACGCCGCCAGGCGCGCGTAAAAGTCCGCGCGCAGCAAGATCAGCACATGCAGCGCATCCGCCTCAATCCCCGCCAGCAATTGGTCGATGAATATGCGCCGCTCATCTTCGCTGCGGCATTGGGTGAAAACCTCCTCAAACTGGTCCACCACCAGCAGTACGCGCGTCTTGCGCTGCGAGAGCGCTTTCACCAGCCCGCCGGGGTCGCCGGTCAACGTCTGCGCCGGGATCCCCAGCGCCTCGCCCAACGCGTCCAGCGGGTGCGCCGTGGGGGTGAAAATCTGCCGCTCCCAGCTTTTGCTGCCGATCGGGGGCAGCGCCCCGTCCGCCAGGCGGACGCCCGCGCGCAGCGCGGGGATGAGACCGGCGCGCACCAGTGAGGATTTTCCAGACCCAGAATCGCCGATCACCGCCAGGAAGTTGTCCTCGCCCAGGCGGGCAGCCAGGCGGGCGGTGAGCATTTCGCGCCCAAAAAAGCGCGGCGCATCCTCTTCGTCAAAGGAATTCAACCCCTGGTAGGGTGGATCGCCCGGCTCCGGCGGCAGCGCCTCCAGCTCGCGCGCCTCGGCGGCGCCGATCAGCGTGGATTTGATGTTGATCGTCGCACCGCGAAAATCGCCGGAGAGGTTGTACTCATCCCCTGCGGCAGGTTTTTCCGGGGCCGGGCGTTTGGTTCTGGGCATGGGTCAGGTGGGTCAGCGCGCCATCTGCGCGATGGCGGCGACAATCTGCGAGGCGATGCCCACCACGGCGGGCATCACATCCGCGATGTTCTTCGCCGCTGCCTTCAACCCCTCGCCGCTGATCTGCAGCATGGTCTTGTTGGGCTTTTCCTCTTTGGCCTGCTCCACCAGCGTGCGCGCCGTCAGCGCCACCGCCTCGGCGTCCTCTTTCTTTTCGGGTGGAACCTTCTCCAGTTCCTTTTGAAGCTGCTTGATCAACTTTTGCAGCTCTTTGCGTGAATCCTCATCGCCCGAACGCATTTCGCCCACGCTCTGCTGCACATTTTCCAGCGTCGATTTGATATTGACAATCGAGCCGCGGAAATCGCCCGTCAGGTTAATTTTGTCCCCGGTCATACTGCCTCGCTTTTGTGGATATTGTTTATCATATATATGAAGTATAGTCCGTTTGCAGGCAAAGCGAAAGAGCCAATCGGTGCCGCAAAGCCCGGTGGATCATCTGGATGAACAACCCAATCCTTGACATACTAAGCACCTATCCGAAAATCAACAACATTGCCCATCTCTCTTCTCGTGGGATTGGGAAAAAATAAGAGGTTTGGAGATCGTTTACGGCACTTCGTGCCGTAAACGATCTCCAAACTTTTTTTCTCCCGCCCCTGGGGGCGGGCAGGGGTGGGGGAAATCAATTTCGGAACGATTCTAAGCTTTATACACCCCTTCTCCTCAGCCCGGCTCTCATGCTATAGTGTGTGCAGAAATCGACGCAATTTACGGTTTAAAGCAAGTGAGGAATGCGATGGAAGCAACCCCTGGCCGCATGGAACGGGCCATTGTGATCGGGGCAAGCGTCAGCGGTCTGCTGGCGGCCCGCGCGCTGGCCAACCACTTTGAGCGGGTGATCGTCGTGGAGCGCGACGTCCTGCCGCCCCCCGGACAACCGCGCAAGGGCGTGCCGCAGGGCCGGCATGCACACGTCCTGCTCTCACGCGGGGTCGATCTGTTGGAAGCCTTCTTCCCCGGCCTGACCCAGGAACTGGTCAGCCAGGGCGCAATTGCAGGCGACCTTTCGGAGACGGTGCGCTGGTTTTCCATGGGCGCGTACACGCGCAACTTCCCCTCCGGGTTGAAATCCATGCAGGCTAGCCGCCCGCTGCTGGAAGGCACCCTCTACCGCCGGCTGTGCGCGCTGCCCAATGTGACCGTGCTGCAAAACCACGACGTTACCGGCCTGCTCACCCGGCCATCCGTCAGGGACGGAGAACTGCGCGTCAACGGCGTGACAGCGGTGGATCGCGCCAAGCCGGGTCCTATGGAAATGGAACTGGAAGCGGACCTGGTGGTGGACGCCGGTGGGCGTGGATCGCGCAGCCTGGCCTGGCTGGAAAGCCTGGGCTACCCGCGCCCTGAAGAAGAACACATCAAGATGAACCTCTCCTACACCTCGCGCGTCTTTCGACGCCTGCCCGAACATGCCAACGGGCAAAGCCCGGTGGTGATCTTGCCCAGCTTCAACAACCGGCGCGGGGGCACCATGCTGGCGGTGGAAGGCGGGCGCTGGGTGGTCACCCTGGCGGGCTACCTGGGTGACGCCGCCCCGGCCGACCTGGATGGTTTCATCGAGTTTGCGCGCAGCCTGGATGCCCCCGACTGTTACGATATTCTCAAAACCGCCGAACCGCTGAGCGAGGCCAGCCAGTACAAATATGCGGCCAGCCAGCGCCGCCGTTTTGAAAAACTCACCCGGTTCCCCGAAGGCCTGCTGGTCTGTGGCGACGCGATGTGCAGCTTTAACCCCATCTATGGGCAGGGCATGACCACCGCCGCCTGCGAGGCCGAGCTGCTGGACAGCTGCCTGCGCCAGGGCCTGACCGGCCTGGCCCCGCGCTTCTTCCGCCGCGCCAGCCGGCTGCTCGATTCACCCTGGGATATCGCCGCCGGGAGTGACCTGGCCTACCCCGAAGTGGAGGGCAGGCGCGCCCCCGCCATGCGCATGGTGGGGCTATACCTGGACCGCCTGCTCAAAGCCTCGCGGCAGGACACTGTGCTGAACCTGGCCTTTCAGCGGGTCACCAACCTGATCGACCCGCCTGCCAGCCTCTTCCGCCCGCACATCGTCTGGCGCGTGCTGTTCATGCAGCGCAGCGCCTGACCGCCTTCCAGCCCGCTTCCGAACGCTGCAGCCCGTCAGTTCAACCCCGCGCAGACCGCCACTGCGTGGGGCCTTTGTTTGCTGTTCCGGCATCGGCCTACAGCCATACCAACCTTTCAATCCACGTTGGAACGCCCGTCATTTATTAATTACCGCACTATCGCGACACTTGAAAAGTCGCTATACTGTATTGTGTATCAATGAGACCAATATTATCAACGTAACCCATCCTGATACGGCCGCGGCAGGTATTGTCCGGCCTGTTTTTCCGTTTGGCACAGAAGGGAATGACCATGTACCTGACCAGCTTGCGCGCACAACAAATCGGCAATGCGACCAACGGGAGATGCCTCGTCCTGGTGGAATGGACCTACGGCAACCAGATTCCAGATGTTCTCGAGCTGTATTACGCACCCGCAACCACCGGAACCTGGCACCCCATTGATCAGCTGCCAGTCAATGGATCGAACGATCCGATCCGCAAAGAAATTACACTGCCGGCTCCGTCTGTGGGAACCATCTACGCCGCCCCGCGTAAACTCGACTCCCAACGCACGTTGAAGGACCGCCAACCCGATGATGAGGGGATTGACCGCTATTGGGAAAGTTTTGCGCTGGGTTTTCGCATCGCCCTGGAAGGCGCACCCAACCCGGAAGAGAACCAGCGCAAGTGCCGCGTCGCGCCGAAGATCACGGACATCCGGCCTGATGTGGGGGTAATCAAAGTCTTTTGGAACAATCCTGAAGGCTACAACAACTTTAAAGTAGAGTGGTGGAACCCGCCAGCCGGCGCTCAACCCTTCCAGGCCAGCACCAAAGACAAACACTTTGTTCTGGAACGCGCGCTAAAAGGCAGAACCTATGCCTTCCGGGTGGCAGGACTGCACGAAGGCCTGTTCGATGACTGCCAATCACCCTGGTCGGAGGTGCGCGAGATCACCATGCCGGACAATTTGGGGTACGACACCCCCGTTTTTGATGCCAAAACAACCCTCACCGCGCTCTCGCGCGACGACGACTTCATGGATATCTTCACCGTCGGCGCAGATGGTCGGGTGCGCAGCGCGTGGTGGGACGGCGATTGGCACATGTGGTTCACCCTCGGCAGCACCGTCTTTCCCGCGCACAGCCACCTCGCCGCGCTTTCGCGCGACACGGACTTCATGGACCTGTTTGGCGTCGGCTTCGATGGGCGGGTGTGGACGGCCTGGTGGAACGGCAATCCCTGGCGCGATTGGACGCCGCTGGACGGCGCCTTATTCGATCCCGGTGTGCCGGTCGCTGCGCTCTCGCGCGACACGGACTTCATGGACCTCTTCGTCGTAGGCCGGGACCAGACCCTGCACAGCAGCTGGTGGAACGGCAACCCGTGGCGACCGTGGTTTGCTATGCCGGGCGCCACCTTCCCCTCCGGAACACCGGTCACGGCGCTTTCCAGGCACAGCGATCACATGGAAGTATTCCTGGTCGGCCAGGATGGTCAGGTGCACGGCAACTGGTTTGACGGGCAATGGCATGACTGGTACATCCTGGGCGGAGAAACCTTCCCACTCCTCACCCCCATCGCCGCCATCTCCCATGACACAGATCATATGGAGATCTTCGCAGTCGGTGAAGATGGAGTGGTGCGCGGCAACTTCTGGAACGGCAACTGGCAGGGCTGGTTCCGCCTGGACGGACAGGATTTCGAACACCGCACGCCCATCGCCGTCCTCTCACGCGATCCTGGTCACCAGGAAATTTTCCTCGTCGGCCGGGATGGAAAGGTATATCACAACTGGTGGACCGGCAACTGGTCCGGCTGGAGTCACCTGATCAGCCACATCCAGGACCATCCGCTGTTCCACCCACCCATCGCAGCCCTTTCGCGCAGCACCCGATCCATGGATGTTTTCACCATCGCCCAAACCCCCGGGCAGGAGTTTGTGTGGAGCGACTGGTGGTGGCTCAGCTGGCGCAACTGGTTCCCGCTGCTCTAAACTGTGGTTTAATGGGAGTTATGCAGTCGATTAAAGAATTATTCCGCATCGGTTACGGGCCGTCCAGTTCGCACACCATGGCCCCGCGGCGCGCTGCCGAGCTGTTCGCGGCGCGCAACCCACAGGCCGCCGCGTTTCGCCTGACACTCTATGGCAGCCTGGCTGCCACCGGGCGCGGTCACATGACCGACAGCGCCGTGCTCCAGGCGCTGGCTCCCCGCCTGGTGGACATTATCTGGAAACCCGAAGCCGCCCTGCCGCTGCACCCCAACGGCATGGAATTCGAAGCTCTGGACGCCGCCGGCGCAGCGCAGGACTTCTGGCGCGTCTATTCTTCCGGCGGCGGCGCGCTGCTGGACGAAAACGCAGCCGACACGGCCCCCATCATCTACCCGCTCAATACGATGAACGAAATCCTGCGCCGCTGCACCGCCAGCGGGCAAACCTTCTGGGAGTATGTCGAAGCCTGCGAAGGGCCGGAGATCTGGGATTTTCTGGCTGAGGTGCGCAAGGTGATGTACGCCGCCGTGCAGCGCGGCATCCACGCCGAGGGCGTGCTGCCGGGTGGGCTGGGCGTGTCACGGCGCGCCTGGCAGTTCTATCGCAAGATCATGCTGGCGGGCGGGCACCTGGTGCGCGAGGGCTATCTGCCGGCTTATGCCCTGGCGGTGGCTGAGGAAAACGCCACCGGCGGGCTGATCGTCACCGCGCCCACCTGCGGCTCGTGCGGGGTGTTGCCTGCCGTGCTGCGCCACATCGAGGACACGGTGGAAACGTCCGAAATCCACGTGCTGCGCGCGCTGGCTACCGCCGGCTTGATCGGCAACCTGATCAAAGCCAACGCGTCCATCTCCGGCGCCGAAGTGGGCTGCCAGGGCGAAATCGGCGCAGCCTGCGCCATGGCTGCCGCGGCTGGCGCACAGTTGATGGGCGCTTCCATCCGCCAGATCGAGTACGCCGCCGAGATGGGTCTGGAACACCACCTCGGCCTGACCTGCGACCCGGTCAATGGGCTGGTGCAGATCCCCTGCATCGAGCGCAACGTTTTCGCCGCCACGCGCGCCCTGGACTGCGCCACCTTCGCCGTGTATTCCGACGGCAGCCACCGCGTCTCGTTTGACGAGGTGGTCATGGTGATGAAGCAGACCGGTCAGGACCTGCCCAAGCTGTACCGCGAGACCGCCGAAGGCGGCCTGGCGATCACGTATCGCTTCCCGAAAAGGAACTGAGCAGCCATTCCACCAGTTGTTAGGCTGGCAAAGAGCCAAAAGGTTTGAAGCACCCCTCAAGAGAACGATGCCCGCACGCAACGAACGCATCTATCTGTGCCCCAGCGATAACGGTCAGCCGGGTTGGATAATGACCTTCCCGGTGTGGTGGAATCGGAGCGGCTTCCTCGAAAAGTATGGACCGTTTGACAAACCGGGTTCGCGCTGGTTTGATACGGGCAATCCCTGGTACGTGGACTACGCCTTGCTTTTAACCATGGGCGAAGCGGCGGCCTGGGATAAACAATGCCGGATAGCATTTGCCGGGGACCCACGCAGCCAACATCCGGAAACTGTTGAAGCAATGCGTCTCCTGGCAGAGAGACTCGATTCTACGCAATGGGTCATTGTCGAATCCTACGAATGGGAATCGGGATTGGAGTAGAATCTTCCAAAATCACGATACGCCTTCGCTTTGTCAAGTCGTGGATGGCAAAGCCAGCCCAACAAGTGCTTGCAGCGTTGAAGGGTTAGGGCATTGAGCCTCACCACAAACGAAAACGCCGGAGATGGGCTTTCCATCTCCGGCGCTGTGTTTCTGCTTAAGTTTACTCTTTCACCCAGAACTCAGCGTACAGCGGGCAGAAGGTGAAGTTGTCGTCGATGCGCAGCAGCTTCCAGTCCGTGCGGTATTTGCCGGTCACATCTCCAACTTTGAGCACCACCACCAGTTCCACTTCCTCGCCCGGTTTGACCGTCTTGGGCAGGTCAAGAATGGATTTCTCAGCGATCTGATCGCCGCCCACCTGGACCAGGTCAAAATATTCCTTCTCCCAGGTAGCCGGGCCAAGGTTGCGTACCGTCCACAGGATGGTGACCATGCTGTTGATCTTCATCGTCGCCCCATCCACCCGGTCCTGGCCCACCAATATGCATAGAACAGGCGCCGGGGTGTTGGTGGCGGAAGGCGTGACGGTGGCTGACGCAGTGGGCGTGGGCGAAAGACGGATGATCGCCGTATTGGTTTCGGTGGGGCGCGGCGTGCGCGTTGCCGCCGGCGAGGGCGTCAGCGTGGGGGTTTGCCCCTGGCTCAACTTGGCTTCTGCGGTCAGCCGCGCAGCTTCCATTTCTGCGTCCTGGGTCTGTTTGG
>JACRAG010000212.1 GCA_016213455.1 Anaerolineae bacterium
TCGTGGAGGAATATATTCACTTCTTTAACCATGAACGGATACAATGGAAAACAAGACAGACACCTTACCAGGTAAGATGCCTGTCTAATTAGCCTTGAGGCCGCTTTCTTTTTTTGTCTACCCTACAGGGGGCAGTTCACTACCCCGCTTTTTTCATAGATACTGGATTCCACAGCAGCATCATCACGGCAGCCAGCAGCGCCATACCGGATCCAAACAGGAAGGGGGCCGACGGCCCAAAACCCGCCCAGGCGCCGGCGCCTTGCCATAGCAAACCCGCAATGAGCGAAGCGGGAAAATCGAGAATGCCCAGCACTGCGTTATACGTACCGAAGGCTGTGCCGCGCAAATTGGCTGGCACCAGGTCCGCCACCATGGCTTTGGTGGTGGAATAAGCCAGCGCGTAATAAGCGCCATACAGGATATAGAGCACCACCACATGCCATGCCGTTTGGGCCAACCCAAAGCCGAGATAAATCAACGCATACACCACCCAACCGCCGATAATCATCTTTCGCCGGCCAATTTTGTCGGACAGGGAACCTGCCGGGGTGGATAACACAGCATAAACCAGGTTATATACCGCCAGCATCGCCAGAATCCCGATCACGCTCATTCCGCGTTCTTGTGCACGCAAGGTCAAAAAAGCGTCTGACGAATTACCCAGGTCGAAAATCCCGACAATGATCATGAACAACATGAAAGGTTTGCCCAACGACCGGAAGGCAAACTTCGGTATTTCACGTTGACCCTCCACCGGCACATCCTTTGTACCCAGCGCCAGCGCCAACACAGCCAGAATGGCAGGAATGATGCTGATCATCGCCACGGTGCGGAAGGTCGATGCGCCTAGTTCAACCTGATTTTGCTGCGCATACCAGACCACACCCAGGGCGATGAGCAGCCCCAGCATGGCGCCGGCAGTATCGGCAGCCCGCTGAAAGCCAAATGCCAGTCCGCGAATTTCCGGTTTCACCGAATCTGCAACAAGCGCATCTCGCGGCGCGGTGCGAATGCCCTTGCCCACCCGGTCAGCCCAGCGAACCCCGGCGATGGCGCCCCAGGTATCCGCCCAGATGAAAAACGGTTTGGTCAACGTAGACAGGCCATACCCCGCAACAGCGATCCATTTACGCCCGCGCAGTTTATCCGAAAGCCAGCCGGAAAAGACCTTTAGCAGGCTGGCGGTGGCTTCCGCAATCCCTTCGATCAAACCGATCAGGTTGGTCTTTACCCCTAAGACATTCGACAGAAAAAGCGGCAAGATGTTGATCACCATCTCGCTGGAGACATCCATGAAGAAACTGGTGGCGCTGACAGCCCAAACATTTCGGGGAAGCTGCGCCAGGCCTATTTTCTCTTTGACGACTTCTGCCATGTCGGCCTTCTTCTATTGATTCAACTCGTGATGGCGAAAACAATCGATGGTATGGTCATTCACCATGCCCACTGCCTGCATGAAGGCGTAGCAAATCGTTGGTCCCACAAATCGAAATCCACGCGCCTGCAAGTCTTTACTCATGGTCACCGACAACGGCGTTTGTGCGGGCAGTTCGGAAAGCGTTTTGAATGCATTTTGCAGCGGCTTGCCATCCACAAATTGCCACAAATACGCATCCAGGCTTCCAAATTCGGCTTGCACCTTCAGCACAGCCCGCGCATTGGACACAGCTGCGTTGATCTTCAACCGGTTGCGCACAATGCCAGCATCACCGAGCAGCGCTTGAATTTTCTCTTCGCCAAAATCAGCCACGCGCGCGATGTCGAATCCATCGAATGCGCGCCGGTAGGCTTCGCGTTTGTTGAGAATGGTGGACCAGCTCAACCCGGCTTGCGCCCCCTCCAGAACAAGAAACTCAAACAACATCCGGTCATCATGCAGCGGTGTCCCCCACTCCATGTCGTGATAAGCGACCATCCGATCGTCATTCCCGGCCCATGCACAGCGGGTCAATGCAGAAGCAGCCATGACCACCTCCTGAAAGATGAATAATGTATCATTATACGCCCACCCCGGGAATTGCTTGACATCAAAATAATTCGGAGTAAAATAATCTCAATTATGATAACAACCGTGTCGATGACCTGCATGTGTTACCCTCAGCGGAGAGTCCAACCGCTGTTGTAACTTTGCGTTACTGTTGTCTCACAGGTGGTTGTGCTCTCCCCGTCCAGGGATGTTCACAACCACTTTTTATTTTTAGCCTGAAGGAGCCTGTCATGCAAAACCTTGTCCCTGTGGATCACGCCGCCATTCGCGTCAACCAGTCCCTGGTGATTCTCCTGCCGGTGTTGGGTTTTATCTTCAACCAGCCCTGGCTGGTGGCGCTTACTGCGGTGGTGATGATCATCGGTAGTTTTATCCTCAAACGCCCCGGTTTTGGTTTTCTTTACACGGCATTTCTCAAGCCAGCCGGGATCATCAAACCGGACGTGATTGCCGATAACCGTGAACCTCACACGTTCGCCCAGGGCATGGGCGGCGTATTCCTGGCAGCCGCCAGCATCTTTCTTTTCACCGGTGTACCGGCTGCCGGCTGGGCGTTGGTCTGGATGGTGGCTGCCCTGGCGGCATTGAATTTATTCGTTGGTTTTTGCGCAGGCTGTGCCATCTATTATTGGCTCAACCGCGTAAACGTGCCCGGGTTCGCCAAAGCGGCGCCTGCCAACACCCTGCCTGGAATGCGCCCCCGGAAGGCAGCCCATGAATAATGAAATCCTCACCCGCCTGGTTTATGCCCTGCTGATCATTCTGGCTGGCTTGGCGCTGTATCGTGCCGCCAATTGGTTGATCCTCTTTCGCGCCAGGATGTCATTGCAGCCGTCACAGGCTGCGGTGCCATCCACACCATCCATCCTGTATTTCACCACACCCGATTGCGCGCCATGCAAAACAATCCAGCGCCCTGCGATAGAAAAGCTCAAGGAATCGATGGGTGACCGCCTGACGGTTGTGGAAATCAACGCCTATGAGAAACCGGAGCTGGCTAAACAATGGGGTGTGATGAGCGTCCCGACTACCTTCGTTCTGGATGCTCACGGCACACCCCGCCATGTCAATCACGGCGCCACCCCTGCCAGCAAGCTCATGCGTCAGGTCAGTGACGTCATGGAGGATTTTTCAATTTAGGTCAGGCTGCAGCAGCATCCAACCAGCACCTGTTCCATCTGAATTTGATGGATGCGATCGAATAAGCCCTTACAACTTTTTTTGGTCCTCCGCGTAAATTATTATAGAAACCGGGAGACGGACTTCCGGAAATTGAGGAGGAAAATATGGGCTTAATTGAGTTCATTCTGAGCCTGATCGGTGGGATTATCGGATTGGTCTTCGGGCTGGTTGGCGGCGTTCTGGGCCTCGTCTTCGGTGTGCTCGGTATCGTCTTCGCCATCCTGCTGGTTGGCTTCGTCCTGATCGCACCCGTCGTATTACTGTTCAAACTCGTGTTCTGATATTAACGGTAGGAAAGCACAAGCCGGCTGCATCAAAACAGCCGGCTTGTGCTTTTAATCAATGGCTTCCGCTGGGTTTAATGCAGAACTTGGAGCAGGTTGGAATAATCGTCCGTCCACAACCGGATGCGTTCATCCACCACCAGGGGGATCGCTGCGGATTGTACGGAAGGGTTCTGAAGCACACGCGCATCCTGCGCCAATAGAATCCAACGCGAGAAATTTCCCAGAGGCTCTTTACCGCCGCCGCTTAACAACACCCCGGATAATCCGCGTTCCTGTGCCAGGCGCGCCACCACGGGCACCAGGTCGAGATGTTTGTTGGAGACATGAAAAGCCAGCACACCCTCCGGCAGCATTTGCGACAGATACACATCCAGCGCCTGCAAGGTCATTAAATGTGTTGGAATGGAATCCCCGGAGAATGCATCCACAATTAACAAATCATATCCCTGGTTGCCCATTTTTTGTTCGCATTCCAACGACAGGCGCGCATCGCCTGGGATCAAATCGATTTTCGCCGGGCTGTCCTTGAGGTAGGAAAAATAGGGGCTGTCATCGGCAAACCGGATCACTGCCGGGTCAAGCTCATAGAAACGATAGACATCCCCGGGCAGTCCATAGGCAGCGACCGTGCCAACCCCCAGGCCAATCACGCCAACCCGCACCGGCTTCAGGTCGATGCGGTTGGGCAGGGTTTGCATTGCCAGCCCCACCCCACTCGATTCAGTGTAATACGCGCTGGGACGGCTGCGATAAGGCTGGTTGATCGCCTGGATTCCGTGCATGGTGGAACCGTGCACCATTCGGTAGGTATCCAACCCGGAGAGCGTACCCTGCCGGATGCGGATGACCCCATAAAAATTGCGCTCCATCGTCACGCTGGCCTGGCGCATGAAATAGGGGAAACTGAGCAATACGATGGCGCCAGACAGCCCCACCACAGCCACCGGGATGCGCAGCCGGAAAATCCACGCTGAACGGTTCACCCAAACCATGGCGACGCCCAGAAAAGCTGCCGCAGCCATGCCGATATAGTATTCCCAAAAGCCATCGAAGATCACCGGCGCAAGAATGTTCACCAGCACCCCACCCAACGCACCACCGACGGAGATCATCAGGTAAAACAGGGTCAGGTGCTGCGGAGCAGGTCGCAGGTCATAGACCTGTTTATGGCACAGCAAACAGACCCCAAAAATCATCCAACTCACCGCCAGAATTTGCCAGAGAATATCGATCTCGCCGGTTTTGAACTGTGCCCAAACTGCCGCGCCGATTCCCGCGAAGGTGAACAGAACCAGCCCGGTCGGCGAAAGTTTGATGCGGTCGCTGAACCCCAGCATGAATGTGATCAGATACAGGCTGAGTGGCAGCACCCACAGGAATGGCACCGAGGCGATGTCCTGGGTGAGCTGGTTTGTTCCGGCTTGCAGCACCAGTGATGCACAAGTTGCCAGCATAATCCAGGCTGCGATCTGCTTGCCCGTCACGCCCCCCACTCCGGACCGCGCAGCTGCTTGCACAGTCAGGCGAGGTCGGGAGGTACGCCACAAACTGACCAATAATCCCACGAAGTAGAGCACAAAGACGGCTGTCCAAACCAGCGCCTGTTCGCGCAGGCGCAGCCACGGTTCAAAAAGCACCGGGTAACACAGCAATGCAGCCAGCGATGCGCCGTTGGAGAGCACATAAAACCGGTAGGGAATTCCTCCGGGGTACATGCGCCCGTACCAGTATTGGATCAAAGTGCTGGTCGTGGAAAGCAGAAAATAGGGCAAACCCACACTGACAGCCAACACCCGCAGCACATAACCCACCGGCATATCCGCATCGGGTGGGCGCAGCGCGTTTGTCGCCAACAAAGGGGTGCCCCACAGCCAGCCTGTCACCAACAGCCATGTCGCTGCGGCGCCCGCCAATCCCAGGTGCACCCAGGCCTGCCAGCGCTCGGGCAGGCGGCTTACGCCATGCGCGTACAGGTAGCCGCCCAACAACACGACCTGGAAGAACATCATCGCCGTGGTCCACACCGCCGTACCGCCCCCA
>JACRAG010000219.1 GCA_016213455.1 Anaerolineae bacterium
GGAAGAATGCTTAAGAGATTCCTGCTCGTCATTCTCACGATATCCTTATTCTGTTTATCCACTGTCTCTCCGGTTTCGGCGCAGACCTACCTGTTCAACACAGATCGGGAAGAGGTGGTCGTTACCGTCAACGAAGACGGCACAGTCACCGTATCCTATCTGTATGTATTCCGTAATGATCCCAGCGCGGATCCCATGGAATATGTGGATGTGGGTGTGCCAACCAATGCCTATTCCCTCAGCAACGTGTCCGCCGATCTGGACGGCGTACCGGTCAGTTCCATCGAGGAATCACCGTATGTTCAGCCTGGCGTCGCCATAGGATTGGGAAGCCGCGCCATCCCCCCTGGTCAGACCGGCACGTTGCGCGTCACGATCACTGGCATCCGCGACATGCTGTATGTCACCAACAAAGTGGAAGATGTCTCGGTGCCGTATGCCAGTTTCCAATTCAGCCCCAACTCATTTGGTTCTGAATTTGTCCTGGGCACCACCGATGTGACCGTTACCCTGGTGCTGCCGCCCGGCATGAATCCTGAAGACCCGCGCTGGTTCACCCCGCAGAGCTGGCCCGGCGATGATACCCCGCAATCCGGCATCGACGAACAGGGGCGTGTCTTCTACCGTTGGCAATCCAATTCTGCCAATGTAGCAACACAATACATATTCGGCGCTGCCTTCCCGCAAAGTATCGTCCCCAACGCCGCACTGGTCACCGAACCGGTTTTCACCTCCAACCAGTTGGAAAACCTGTGTCCGATGCTTTTTTGCGTCGGCATGGTCGGGTTCATCGTGTTAATGATGTGGGCTGCCATTGTGGGCAGCCGCAAACGCCAGCTGCAATACCTGCCGCCGAAGATCGCGGTGGAAGGCAACGGCATTAAACGCGGTCTGACTGCTGTTGAAGCCGCCATCCTGATGGAAACTCCCATGGAGAAAATCCTCTCCATGATCCTCTTTGCCGTGGTCAAGAAAGGCGCAGCCGAAGTCACCTCCCGCGACCCGCTGCGCATCAAATCGCTGTCTGCCCCAACCGGTGTCGAAGTGCGCAGCTACGAAGCCGAGTTCATCGGCGCCATGGTCACCGAGGATGGGCAGACGCGCCGGAAGATGCTGCAGACCATGATGATTGGCCTGGTCAAAGAGGTCTCCGAAAAAATGCGAGGTTTCAGCCGCCGCGAGACGGTGGAATACTATCGCGATATTATGGCCAAAGCCTGGGAACAGGTTGAAGCAGCCGACACGCCCGAAGTCAAAATGCAGCGCTTCGACGATAACATGGATTGGACCATGCTCGACCGGCGCTTTGAAGATCGTTCCCGGGATGTCTTCGGCCGTGGCCCCGTCTATGTGCCCATGTGGTGGGGGCGCTACGATCCGGTCTACCGTGGTTCGACTGGACCCTCCATCCCCACAGGGCCGACCCAGGTGGGTCAGGCGCCAGGAAAATCCTCCCTGCCCTCTTTGCCCGGCGCCGATTTCGCAGCCTCGATGGCGGGCGGCGTTCAGGCTTTCTCGTCCAATGTGGTTGGCAACATCACCAACTTCACCTCCGACATCACCAACAAAACCAACCCGGTGCCCAAAACCACCAGTTCCGGACGCAGCAGCGGCGGTGGTGGCGGCGGGCGGTCTTGTGCCTGCGCATGCGCCTGCGCCGGGTGTGCCTGCGCCTGCGCCGGTGGCGGCCGGTAACCCAACATGAGCATCACCAGCCGCTTATCGCGCTTGTTGTTCCGCCGGGCGGAAACCTCTCCGCCCGTGAGCGGAATCTACCACTATTTGAAAGAGACGCCGGACGGCAAAGCGCGGATGCATTTGCGCTTTGAAGCTGACGGACGCGGCCTGCTGATGGTAAATGCCAGCCGCGCCTACCAGTTGAACCCTACCGCAGCACGCATGGCTTACCTTCACCTGGAGGGTCACACCCTTAACGAAGCTCTGGACACGCTGCACGACTGGTTTAATGCCCCCAAAGCCCAGCTTCGCAGTGACTATACGCAGCTCTGCGGCGACCTGGATACCATCACTGACCCGCACGAGCATTGCGCGTTGTGTGAACTGGACCTGGAAACGGTCATGCCCTTCCAGTCCAAACCCTCCGCACCTTATCGCATGGACCTGGCGCTGACTTATCGCTGCAACAACGAGTGCGCGCACTGCTACAACGGGCGTTCGCGCCGCTACCCGGAATTGGACACAGCTTCCTGGAAGCGCATTATCGATAAACTATGGGATGCCGGCATTCCGCACATCGTCTTCACCGGCGGCGAACCCACCCTGCGCGACGACCTGCCGGAATTGATCGCCTACGCCGAGGGCAAAGGCCAGATCACCGGCCTGAACACCAACGGCAGGCGTTTGAAAGATCCAGCCTTTGTGCAAAAGCTGGCAGATGCCGGATTGGACCATGTACAGATCACGCTCGAGTCGCATGACGCCGCTGTGCATGATCAGATGGTTTGCGCTCAAGGCGCCTGGTCTGAAACCATACAGGGCATCCGCAACGCACTGGCATCCCGCCTGTTTGTGATGACCAACACCACCCTGCTCACTCACAACAGCCCCAACCTGGAGCAGATCCTCGAATATCTGGCTGAATTGGGCGTGCCGACCATCGGTTTAAACGCATTGATTTATTCCGGCAAAGGCGCGGGGGTCGGCACAGGACTGCCCGAATCAGTCCTGCCGGCGCTGCTGCAGACGGCGCGCCGCATCACCGACCGGACCGGTCAGCGCCTGATCTGGTACACGCCCACCCGTTATTGCGAGTTTGATCCGTTGATGATGGATCTGGGCGTCAAAGGCTGTACTGCAGCCCTGTATGCCATGTGCATGGAGCCGGATGGCGCTGTTCTTCCCTGCCAATCCTATTACGAATCGCTTGGCAAATTGCTCGATACCGATTGGACCAGCATCTGGAATCATCCACTGGCTTTGTCCTTACGCGAACGCCATAATGCCCCGCCGGAATGCCGGCAGTGCAGCATCTTCGAGACCTGCGGTGGCGGCTGCCCGCTGCAACCCGGTCAAATCGCTCCCGTACCCGTTCCCTCTCCCCTTCGCGAGGTCGCATGAACAAGCTTCGCTCTCTGATCGATCGCTACTTTCCTCCCTTCCAGCCCATCCCGGCTGGCATGTACACTTACAACACCAGCGGCGAAACAGGCTACAACTACCGCCTGCACCTGCGCATCGATGCCAGCGGCACCGGTCTGTTGATTGTCAACGGCAGTACTGTGGTCCAGCTAAACCAGACTGCAGCGGAGTATGCCTATCATCTCATTCAGAACACCCCCGCGGATGCCGTAGCAAGAGAAGTATCCAAACGCTACGGCATCAAAGCCGAACAAGCTGCGCAGGATTTTGCCGGACTGTCCGAACGCCTGCAAACCTTGATCGACACCCCAGACCTGGACCCGGTTACCTACCTCGATTTTGAGCGCAACACGCCTTACAGCGGTGCTGTCAGCGCCCCCTATCGCCTGGACTGCGCACTCACCTATCGCCTGCCCGAAGAGGGTTATGCCCGCTTTGTGCCCACCGACCGGGTGAAACATGAACTGCTTCTGCCTGACTGGCAGACCATCCTGGATAAGGCATGGAAAGCCGGCATTCAGCATGTGGTGTTCACCGGGGGCGAGCCCACCCTGCGCAATGATCTATCCGACCTGCTCGGGTACGCGAGCCAGCTCGGCATGGTCACCGGATTGATCACCAACGGATTGATGCTGGCTGACCATGCCTACCTGACCAGGCTGCTCAACACGGGTCTGGATCATCTGATGATCGTGCTCCATCCTGAGTCCGACCAATCCTGGTTGGCGTTGAAGAACTGCCTGGCAGAAGACATCTCCGTGACCGTGCACCTGACGGTCACAGCGGATGACAATTTGCTGGGGAACGGCCTGATTGCCAAACTGGTGGAGTTGGGCGTGCAGAATGTTTCCATCAGCACGGCCTCGCCCGAACAGCAATCAACCATCCCGGAAGTCCGCCAGGCGCTCGCTCAAGCAGGCTTACATCTGGTCTGGGATCTTCCCGTACCCTACAGCGAACTGCATCCCGTGGCGCTCGAATTGTCCGGATACGACGAAGAGATCCCCCAGGGCGCGGGGAAGGCCTGGTTGTACGTTGAACCGGACGGCGATGTGCTGCCCGCGCAAGGCGTCCTGACCGTGCTGGGAAACCTTCTCCAGGACGACTGGGACCCAATCTGGAAAAAAGCCACCGCGTGAGCCTTCCGCTCGAATCCTGGCACGCTCGCTACCAACAGCAGGCCGGCTGGACGGCCGGCCTGCGTCGTTATGTGCTGCAGCAGATCCGCCTGAGCGCTGAAAGCCAGGTGTTGGAATTTGGCTGCGGCACCGGGGCAATCGCTGTTGACCTGGCGGAGAACGATCGATTTCACGTCACCGGCCTGGACCGTGACTTGCCCGCACTGCAATATGGGCGCGCTGCTGGCTGCTTGAACGCTCCGGTTTGCGCTGACGCGCTGCGCAGCCCCTTCCCCGCTAAACAGTTTGACGCGGTGGTGTGTCACATGTTTCTGTTGTGGGTGTCCAACCCGTTGAACGCGCTGCGCGAAGCCGCCCGCCTGGTTCGACCGGGAGGCTGGGTGGTCGCCTTTGCTGAACCGGATTATGCGGCTCGCATCGATTATCCCGAAGAACTGGCGAACCTCGGGCGCCTGCAGGCTGCCGCGTTGACCCGCCAGGGCGCCAACCCCAACACCGGCAGGCGCCTGCTGGGCCTGTTCCATCAGGCCGGTTTGGAATCATCCCAATCCGGAATATTGGGAGGGCAATTTCAAGCCGCACCACCGGGAGCTGATTTTGAGCAGGAATGGGCTGTTCTCCGGCATGACCTTGACCGGCAGGTGCCGGCTGACGAGTTGGAGCGCCTGTGCGACATCGATCGCGCCGCGCGTGAACGCGGCGAACGCATCCTGTTTGTCCCCACGTTTTACGCCTGGGGTCGCAAATCTACCGTCTGATCGCAAATTGAACGCCAAAAATGTCCCCGCGAAGGGTTGCTAAAACCGGGGATTGCCGCTATAATAACGCTCATTCGGGGCGTGGCGCAGCCCGGCTAGCGCGCTTGCATGGGGTGCAAGAGGTCGAAGGTTCAAATCCTTTCGCCCCGACCATTCGACTTCGCTCATGGTGGGGCTGAACCCTGAGCCGTCAGTCGAAGGGTTCAAATCCTTTCGCCCCGACCACCCTCAA